>JAVEYP010000272.1:0-3762 GCA_034003445.1 Desulfobulbus sp. | reverse complement strand
CCGGTGGCCGGCTGCCTGGTTGAGGAGGACAACGTACGGACGGCCGTCGGCGAGGTAGCCTGCGGCGTTTGAGACGCCCGTGAGGGTTCCGGTTTTCACCCAGCCGTGTTGGTCCCGGGGCAGCAGGTCGCGATGGGGGCGGAACGCGGCGAGTAACCCCAGCATGGCCCGGCCGGTCACCCGATTGTCACGCGACAACCCGGCCCCGTCCACCTGAACGATCGCCTTGGCGGACGCGCCCACCTGCTGTTCCAGCGCCTCGGCCACGGCCCGTCGCGCCTTGTCCCAGGTGGCCGGGGTGCCGAAGCGTTGCGTCCCGCAGGCCAGGAATATCAGGTTGGCGGTAAAATTGCTGGAGTAACGGAGCAGGGAACGGCTCGTTTCCACGAGCGTCAGAATGCTGTGGTGGGTGGCGAACAACCGTGCCGTGGCCGGAGCCGTACGCAGGCCACCGAGTCCGGCCACCGGCACGCCGGCTTGTTCGAGCTGAGCACGGAACAGTTCGCCGGCGTAGCGGGCCACCCTCGCCTCCGGGTCGCAACCGCCAGCGCAGAGGTTGAGCCTGTGGCGACCGGGCGGCCGGGTACGGGCCATTTCCGTCATGATCGGCAGAAGGGGTGTTTGCGCCTCGCCCGAGGTAATGCGCCCGGACTGGTCCCGCTCAAAGGGCACGGCGTTGAAGTTGACTGCAAGCGGCCCGACTGGCGCGTCGTAGGGGTTATCACTCCCTTCCTGGCCGGGCGTAAGGCCGGTCAGGCGAAAAGCGGAGCCGTCGACAAACAGCGTCGCTACCGACGCGAGTCCCTGCTGCCGCAGGCGCACGGCAATGGCGGCTACCGCCTCGGAGGTCAAGGTCGGGTCGCCGAAGCCCCGGATGTAGAGGTTGTCCTCTCCGTCCACAAAAAATTCCGTGGGGAAACGATACGCCGGGCCGAGGATGCTCAGCGCCGCGGCCACGGTGGCAATCTTGATGATACTGGCCGGTACCATTGGCTGATCCAGCCGGCAGGCGGCTAGTGGTTGGCCCGACCGGTAGGCTACGGCGTAGGCGCCAGCCGGGGTGATGTCTGCCAGCAGCCGGCAGTCAGCCAGCACTGTTCGGGCCGCGCCGAGGACAAAGACGATAGCCAACAGCACCCGGAGGCACCCTGTACGGAGGCCTCCGGGACGGTTGCCAGCAAAGAACAAGGGGTCAGCCGACCTTGGGCAATTGCGCCAGGGAAGCCTTGATCTCCTCCTGCGGAAAGGCAAAGTCACTGAGCTTGCCGCTCAGGTAGTTGTCATAGGACGGCATGTCGATCATGCCGGAACCGGAGAGGTTGAACAGGATGGTCTTCTCCTCTTTGGGGTCTTTCATCGCCTCAATGATCGCCCCGCGAATGGCGTGGTTGCTCTCGGGCGCCGGAATGATGCCCTCGGTGCGGGCAAAGAGGATACCGGCTTCAAAGCACTCCAGCTGATGCACTGCCTTGGGCTGGACAATGCCCTCGCGCGCCAGTGCGGAAACGATCGGCGCCATGCCGTGGTACCGCAGCCCACCGGCGTGAATCCCTGGCGGCACAAAGTTGTGGCCAAGGGTGTACATGTAGAGCAGTGGCGTCATCATAGCCACGTCGCCGGAATCATAGGCGAGCAGGCCGGCGGTCATGGTTGGGCACGAGGCCGGCTCGTAGCCGTGGAACTCGATCTTCCGGCCTTCAAGGTAATCCGGAACGAACGGCGCAATCAGACCGGCGAAGTTGGAACCTCCACCACAGCAACCGATGACCACGTCCGGATATTCGCCGGCGATTTCCATCTGCTTCTTGGCCTCCAGGCCCACGATGCTCTGGTGCAGGACCACATGGTTGAGCACTGAGCCCAGGGCGTAGTTGGTATCCTCGCGGCTATTGGCGTCCTCGAGTGCCTCGGAAATGGCCATACCAAGCGACCCCGACGTTTCTGGAAACTCGGCCAGCAGGTCCCGACCGGTTTTGGTGTCCTGGCTCGGGCTGGCGACCACCTCGCTGCCGTAGGTCTGCATGACGAACTTGCGGTAGGGCTTCTGGTCGTAAGAGATCCGAACCATGAACACCTTGCACTCCAGGCCAAACTTGGAGGCGGCAAAGGCCAGGGCCGAACCCCACTGGCCGGCGCCGGTCTCGGTAGTCAACCGCTTGACCCCTTCGCGTTTGTTGTAATAGGCCTGAGCCACGGCCGAGTTGGGTTTGTGACTGCCCACCGGGCTGACGCTCTCGTCCTTGAAAAAGATCTTTGCCCGCGTGCCTAGGGCCTTCTCCAGATTGGTGGCGCGGACCAGCGGCGAGGGCCGCCAGATCTTGTAGACCTCCAGTATCTCCTGCGGGATCTCGATGAATCGCTTCTGGCTCATCTCCTGCTCGATCAGCCCCATGGGAAATACCGCGCTCAGCTTTTCCGGACTAATGGGCTGGAGGGTTTGCGGATCAAGCGGAGGAAGCAGGCCATTGGGGATGTCAGGCACAACGTTATACCAGCTGGTCGGCATCTCATCTTCACGTAGCACGATCTTCTTCATGTTCTCTCCTTGGTTTTCATATGGTGCAGGGCATGGCCGTCGTGGCTGCGACGGGCCCCGGTTTTGCGGCAGTCCTGTGTGGCGCCGAGCCCCGTTTGCGTTGCGGCCTTTTAGGGGTTTTTTACCGGAAACCATTTTTTATACCGTACCTCGGCACACTCCTCAAGGAGACTGCGCCATTTCTTGGGCAGCGGTCTTGCATATTTCGGACAACAAGGCCTCCTGCCCGGCCAAACCGAGAACCCGCTCCAGAATCTCGCGCGGCGAGACGCTCGGCTGTCCCTGATAACTCAACAATTCCATAACAAGCGTGGTGTCCCGCAATTCAAGACGCGCGACCAGGGGGCGAATGTCCAGTTCCTTGTGCCGATTCTTACGGAACCGGTCGATAACGAACCGCTCCTCCGCAAGAAAGGTTGCTACCCGATCCTGTAGGCCGGCCCTGGCCAGTACCGGACTGCGCACCTCGTAGGTGAGCAGGGTGCAGGCGGCCGTCCCCCGTGGGGCCAGCTCAACGGACGCGACTCGAATAGTCGCCGGGAATCGCTCGTTGAGCAGGGCTACGGTCACCACCGGATCAGTCAACGGCCGGGTCAAAGTCATGTCAAAGTATTCAGCCTTGCTCTCCACCCCCACCGGCAAGGCTTGGCTGAAGCCAACCTGAGGGGAGGGGTTGAACCCGTGCGAGAAGGCCAGCGGCAGACTGGCGCGCTGCAGTGCGCGGAAGACCAGTTGAAGGAGTTCGAGATGCCCGTAAAAACGGCTATCGCCGATACGCCGGTACTGTACCCGGTAGACAAAGGTCGGCAGTGGCTGCCCCGCAGGCCGATCAACGAGAGGTAAGGCGGTCGCAGCAGGCCGTGGGGCTGGTGCGGGCTGGACAACCGGACGGACGACCTGGAAGTCGCAAAGACCGCAGCCCTGACAGCCGTGCTGCCGACAGTCGGGCGTGTAGGCGCGTTCCAGGGCACGGTCCCGCTCGGCCTCGAGAAAGGAGCGGTCCACGCCACAGTGCAGGTGGTCCCACGGCAGGACTTCGTCCACCTGCCGCGGTCGCAGGTAACTATCCAGATCAATGGCGCAGTCGGCCGCGGCCTGTTGCCAGCGCTCCAGGCGGTAATGCTCGGACCAACCGTCGAAGCGGGCACCACTCTGCCATGCGGTCTCCAGCAGATGCGAGAGGCGCCGGTCTCCCCGAGCGAACACGCCCTCAAGAAAGGACTGTT
>JAVEYP010000271.1:0-3777 GCA_034003445.1 Desulfobulbus sp. | reverse complement strand
CGGCCTGCGCCTAGAAAGGCGCGGGCCGTTTTTTTTTGCCAGCCGGAAGTGCGGCCGGCCCTACCTCAGTGGCGCACCCGCACCCGGTAGGTGAGCTCGGCGGACCCCTGGGCAGGCACCGGGACCTGCCAGATGGCTGTTTGGGCGGATTCCTTGCTGTGCGCGGCTGATTCCTCAAGGATCTGCCAGTCTCCGGGCAGGGTCTCCTGCACGCGTACCGTCACCGGTTCTTTGCGGGCGTTCTTCAGGACAATGGCCCACCCGCTTTCACTTCGCTCCGGTTCCTTCTCTTTGTCACCGAGCCTGCGGAAATCGGTCTGCCGCCGTTCGGCAGTGACGTCGAAGGCATCACCTAAGCGCAGGCGGATCACCTCGTTCTCCGGGGTGTGTGCCAATCGGTCCTCGCCGACGAATTGGAGCCGGCCGTTGGTATCCTTTTTGTAGACCCGGGCAATACCAGCGGGGACGGGAAGACCGAGGCCGGAGGCCCGGTCGTTGCGCACCTCTACCCACACGGCCACCGGCAGCTGGCGGCCGGCATCGCGGGTCCCGTAGAAATACCCCAACGGTCCCTGAAGGAGGTACTCCTTGCGGCAGGCAACGTTTCCGGCCTGCAGCAGGGCCACCTGCTTTTTCTGGTTGTCGGCGATGGATGTGGGTCTCTCCAGCGTATAAAGATGATACTCAAACATCGACTCCTCCCGCATTTCAGGAACGCCCGCGACCGACAACTCCACGTCCTCCCGCAGCAGGGTGCGCGCCTTACTCTCGGCCGCGACGAGATGGACATCGCCGGCCACCAGCTGCAGCTCAGCATCAGGATAACTGGCGCCGCTCTCGTTGGTCAGGGTTACCCAGCCGTTCAGGTCCAGGCGGGTGTCGTCATTGTTTAGCTCGGCCACGTAATCGGCCTGCCAGGAGAGACCGCCAGTCAGGTAGGAGACTTCCACCTCCTGCGGCCCAGCCCGCTCGTTGTCCACCTCCATGGTCAGAGTGGGCCGGTCGCGCAGGTTGGCCGGTACGTCCGGATAGACCAGCCGGCCGCTGACCTCAGTCTCGATGCGGTCACCGGCCTGCAGCACCACTCCATCGCCAGCGCTGAGCACGCGCACCTGTCGGGCCTGTTCCTCGCCACTGGTCGGGTGACGGTCGATCAGGGTCACTTCCCGGCCCACGTACTTACGTAACAAGGCTTGAGGGGAGAGCAGGTCGTACTCGAAGTTTTGTTCATGCACCCGTAGGCTGTCGGCTTGCACAAGTACGGTTTCCGGTCGGATGCGGGCGCTCACTTCGCGAAAGGCGAGGGTATGCGCGCCGCCAGGCAGGTCGATGGTGCGGCGGTCCTTGACCAGGGCTAGGTCGTGGTTGTAAATGGTGACGCTGATCACCTCTCGGTCACTGACGGAGACGATACGTTCCTCGGCAGTCCAGGCTGGGCCGGCGGCGATGGTCAGCAGGACGATGAGGGCGTAGAGTGGGTGCATGGTGGTCTCCGTGGCAGAGTTTTGGGGAAACGCGGGGGTGGGGTGGCACCGCCGCATCACCCGGGAACGTGCTCAGGGTATGCGCCGCGGCATACGACGATGATCTCGTTAAGGCGACGTTGCTGCTCACCGGGAAGGGGGTCGAGCTGCAGGCCAGCCCGCCGGGGCGCAGGCGGCTGAACATGATCCGGGGATGGAGTAGGCATCGAAGAGGCGTAAAGGCATCTGCTAAAGGTACAAGTGGCTACTATCGAGAAAGATGTCGAGATAGTCGTCGGCCCGCGGCTCCGGTTCGAGCCCCGCGAAGGGAAGTGCCTAGCCAGAATTGCCGACATCGTCATTCGCCAGGCATACTGGCCGTAAATAAACATTATCAAGTCCTCGACCGGACAACGTAGATGGCAATCGTTTGGCCGGACCGTGCGCGCCCATCATTATCCCGAGGAGGGGAGAAGTGCTCCTAGCGAGCCGGCCGACGAGAGTCAAACCATCGGCAGTACTCGCGCACCAGTTGCCCACGCTCGTCCGGCCGCAGGCAAAAATAGATGGAGCTCAACATCAGGATGTGGATTGCTTCGCGTGCGCTCATCACCTTGCCTCCTTCGTTCTTTCTTGAAGAATTTGCAAGAAGCAGGCTTTTTCAGGCCCTGGCAACGGGCCCCAGAGGCGGCTCAACGGTCGGAAACAGGTCACTGAGCGCCCTCCAAGTGCAGATTGTCTTCCGGTTTTGCGGAGATATCGCGCATTTTTTTCCAGTTTTCAGCAACAACTACTGGCAGGTCCGGCAAGCCGATGTCATTTTTCATCAAGGCTCGGACCGTACCGCAGGTTGGCCACGAGTGGTACTTGCAATTCCATGGCAGCCTCCATATGAGCGCGCACGAGTCCGGAAACGGTATCCAGTTCCTCTTGTGGCACTTCGAATACCAACTCGTCGTGGATCTGCAGGAGCATACGCGTCTGCAGCCCCTGCTCGCGCAATTCGTGGTGGACGCGCAGCATGGCCAGCTTAATGATGTCGGCCGCGGTCCCCTGGATAGGGGCGTTAATGGCGGTCCGCTCGGCGAACTCGCGGCGAACGCGTTTAGTGCTGTTAATGTCGGCCAGGTAGCGACGCCGGCCCAGCAGGGTGGTCACAAACCCGTCTGCCCGTGCCTGCTCGACAATGGATTCCATGAATTTCTTGATTCCAGAAAAATGGGCGAAATAGCGGTCGATAAAGGTCTGCGCCTCCTTGCGGCTGACGTGCAGTTGGCTGGCGAGGCCGAAGCTGGACATGCCATAGACGATGCCAAAATTGATCGTTTTGGCCACCCGGCGCATCTCCGCGGTGACCAGTTCTGGGCTGACAAAAAAGACCTCGGCCGCGGTCTGTCGGTGGATATCATGGCCGGCGTGGAAGTCGGCGGTTAGTTTGGGATCCTTGGAATAGTGAGCGAGTACGCGCAGGTCGATCTGTGAATAGTCGGCAGCCAGCAGGGTGCACCCCTCAGCCGCGATGAAGGCGGAGCGGATGCGCCGCCCCTCCTCGGTGCGGATAGGGATATTTTGCAGGTTGGGCTTGCTCGAACTAAGCCGGCCGGTGGCCGTGCCGCACTGGTTGAACGAGGTGTGCACCCGGCCGGTTTGTGGGTTGCGCAGGCTGGCCAGCCTGTCCACATAGGTCGACTTGAGCTTGGCCAGGTTGCGGTACTGGAGTACCAGGGCCGGCAGTTCGTGGGTGAGGCTCAGGCGCTCCAGGACCTGCACGTCCGTGGACCAGCCGGTCTTGGTCTTGCGGCCGCGCGGCAGCTCGAGTTTTTCGAAGAGAATCTCACCGAGCTGGCGGGGCGAGTTGATGTTGAACGGTTTTCCCGCGACCAGAAAGATCTGCTCCTCGTAGGCCTCCAGGCGGGAGCCAAACTCCTTTGAGAGGCTGTTGAGCTGGTCATTGTCGACCAGGATGCCGGCCGTCTCCATGGCCGCCAGAACCGGGATAAGCGGGCCCTCTACCTCGGCCAGGAGTGGCTGCAGGTTGGTAGTCGAGAGCTGCTCCACCTGGTTGCGGTAGAGCTGCAGGGCGCCGAAGACATCTTCGCAGCTATAGTCCTTGGCTGCCTCCAGGCTGACCCGGGCAAACGCGTCGGCACGTTTGTCACCGCTGGTCACCTCGGTGAAGCTGGTCATGCCTACGCCGATCTCTTTACATAGGTCGTCGAGCTTGTAGGAGCGTCGGTCTGGATCGATCAGCCAAGCACCAATCATGGAGTCGTGCAGTGGGCCGACGAGTTCGAGCCCGCCGTTGTGCGGAGCG
>JAVEYP010000270.1:0-3794 GCA_034003445.1 Desulfobulbus sp. | reverse complement strand
GCCCTGCCGGTGCTGCTCAGCGCCTTCAGTGGCGGCGATTTTGCCCCGCTGCACGCGCTCGGCGGACAGGCAGCAGACTTCGTGGTGCCCGTGGCCTGGGCCGGCGAACCGACGGTTGCGACCGGACCTGGACTGCACATCGCCATGCTCAGCGCGGTCGCCGCTTTTGCCATCTACGTCGCGGTCTGGGTCTGTGCCCAGGCCTGCAACGTGCTTATTCTGCTCAGCCCTTCCTCGCTGCTGGACACCGTGCTCACCGTAGCCAAGACCTTCATCGCTGTCCTGCTGCTCAGCCTGGCCGGGACAGTGCCCGGCCACCTGCTTGCCTTGTCCCTGGTTGTGCTGGCCCTGTTTCTTTTCCCGCGGGCCCTCAGGCTGGTGGTGTTCGGCACCCTGGTCAGCCACGACCTGGTCCGCCACCGCTTGCTCAGACGGCCGACGACCCCGCCCTTGCCGAACCAGCCCCTCCGCTGCTTCACCAGTTGTCGCCTCGGTCCCATCCCGTCGCTCACCTGCGGCCGCATCGATGTGCAGGAGGGCGTTCTGGCCTTTTCCTGGCGGCCGCTCATGGTGGCCCCTAAGCGGACCCTGCACACCGAAATCGACCCAACCGCCTGTTCCCTGGCCCGCGGCTTTCTTTCGCCGGTGTTGTGGTGGGATAATGGCACGGAGGCGGTACGGGTGCAGATCTTTCGCCTGCTGCCGGCCACAGCGGCGCACCTCGACCTGCTGGCCGACCAACTCGGCGTGACCGTCCTTGAGGACTCCTCAGTCCGCGCCCGGCTGGCCGAGGGCTGGCGCTGGTGCCGGACACTGTTCGTGCCAACACCAGCCATTCCAGTGGACCAGGAGAGGTGGGGCTGAGCGTCAGCCCAACAGGGCCACAGGCCGGCGGTGGAGCGCCGAGTCAGCGGCGAACAGGGCGGTACCGGCGCAGGCCAGGGTGGCACCGGCAAACAACAGCAGGGCAGAGAGCCAGTCAAACCGCCACAGCCGGTCGAACAGCAACCAGGCGACCGCAAGGGAGGCCGCGTAGCTGAGCAGCACCGCGGTCAGTCCAGCCATTGCTCCGACCAGTCCGAACTCGAGCATAGTGAGCAGCCGCACCCGGCCGATGGAGGCGCCAAGGACCCGCAGCAGGTTGATCTCCCGCTCGCGGCGCAGGGCTTCCTGGCGGGCGATGGCAAATACGGCCACCAAGCCGGTGACCATGGCCAGCCCGGCCATGAAGCGGAGCGCGCCGGCCAGTCGGTCTGCGATTTCGTCCAGTTGTTCGACCACCCGGCTGACGTCGATCACCGACAGATTCGGGAAAGCACCCGACAAGCGCCGTGTCAGGTCGTGCTTCTGGGCCGCGTTGACCTGACTCACCGAGGTCAGGTAGGTACGTGGCGCCTCGTCCAGCACCCCCCGTTGAAAGAGCAGAAAGAAATTGGGCTGGAAGCTATTCCAGCGCACCCTGCGCAGATTAACCACCTCCCCTTCCAGTTCGATCCCCTGAATGTCAAAGACCAACCGGTCACCAATACCCACCCCCAACCGCTGGCTAAACTGTTGCTCCATGGAGATTTCGAAGGGACCTTGGCCGGTCCACGCCTCTGAGCGCAGGGGTCGTCCACGCACCAGGGCCTCGCTCGGGTCGAGTTGATCGCGGCTGGAGAAGTTGAACTCAGTGCGCTGGAAGAAGCGGTCCTCGCTGTCGGCGTGACGTTGCCGCCAGTCGGCAAAAGAAACCCCGTTGATCTGGACGATTCGCCCTTGAACCATGGGCGCCAGGGCGGACAGCTGCGGTCCGCCGTCCCGGAAGAAATCGACAAGCGCCTGCCGCTGCTCGGTCTGGATATCCACCAGGAAAAGGTCGGGCAGTTCCATCCCCTCCGGACGGCTGACTTCCGCCTGCAGACCCCGCTCCGCCTGAGGGATGAGGACGACAAGCAGCAGCGCGGCAGCGAGAGCGGTGAACAGCGAGGCCGCGGCCAGCCGGTTGCGGTACAGGTTGCGCAGGACAATGCGCAGAGTCAGGCTGGCCCGCGCAGCCAGGCCACGGCAGCCAACGAGCAGCAGACGGGCGAACAGAAAGAGGCAGGAGAGGAGCACAACGAGCGCGCCCGTGAACACTGCGCCCACGAGCAAAGAGCCGCCCAGCCGACTGGCCAATAGAAAAAGCAGCCCAAGTGCAGGCAGCAGGCTGAGGACCAGCCGCAGGCGTAGGGCAGTGGGCTGTTCGGGCGGGTCTTCAGCCACCTCCTGAAGCAGGTGCAGGGGCTGCACCGCGGCTAAGCGCACACTCACCGGCAGGCAGAACAGGAAGCTGCCGGCCACGCCCACACCAAGCGCCATGGCCGCGTCCGCCGAGCCGATCCCCAGTTGCAGACCGGTAGGGAGCAACCCGCCAAACAGCAGGGCAAAGACGGGCAGGAGCAGCCAGGCAAAGAGGATGGCAAGCAGGGCCGCGGCCAGCCCAAGGGTGGCCAGCACCCCGGTTTGCAACCCAAGGGCAGCGGCGCGGCGGGCTCCCAGAGCGAGCAGGATAGCGGTTTCCTTGCGGCGCGCGTGCAGCTGCTCGCTGAAGAGGTGGGCCGCGGCCATACCGGCCAGGAACAGGGAGACCATGCCGGCTAGGCCAAGGAATTCGGCAAAGTAACCGATCAACTGGCCGAGACGACGGTTGACCTCGGCAGTGGTGGTCACCCCAACCGGCGTCTCGCCGTCAGCGGCGGCCGCGGCCAGGGCCGCTTCCAGGCGGGCGCCGACACCGGTCGCGTCCGTGCCCGGCGGCAGGCGGATGAGGGTCCGGTAGCTGACCCGGCTGCCAAAGCGGATCAACCCGGAACCCTGCACCTGCGACAGGCCGAGGAAGAGTTTGGGCGCCAGGTCGATGGCGGTGAACTCCGCGGCCGGGTCACGCTCAAGGAAAAAGGCCACCCGGTAATCCGCTTGGCCAATGGTCAAGGTCTCGCCCGCTGCCACCTCCAGCGAGCGGGCCGCCTCCCGGGTGAGCAGCACCGTGCGTTCGCTCTGCAGGGCAGCAATCACCTGGGCGTGAACCAAGCCATCGGCGTACGCCAGTGTGCCGTAGAGCGGGTGGTCCTCGTCCACGGCGACCACCCGGGCAAGCCGGGCAATCCGCGGTCCACGGACCATGGAGTAGAAGGCGAGTTGTTCGGCATGCAAAGCGCCCGGCCCTGCCAGGCCGCTGGCGATCGTCTGCTCCTCGCTGGTGAGCGGTCGGGAGGAGCGCAGCACCAGGTCTGCTCCAAGCATCTCGCGCAGGTTGTCGTCCAGGTGACTGGCGAGCGAGCCGCCAAAGGCACCGATAAGCAGGAATCCGGCCAGGCCGAGCGCCAGGTTGGTCACGAACAAGAGCGTAAACCGCGGGTTGCGCACGATCTCCCGCCAGCCGAGCTTCAGCCACAGGTTCACAGCAGAAGTCCCCGGGCAAGCCCCAGCCGGCGATCGCAGCGTTCAGCCAGTTCCTCGTTATGGGTGACCACGATCATGGTCATACGGTCGCGCTCCACCAGCTGGAAGAGCAGGTCGGCCACGCTCCGGCCAGTATCCACGTCGAGGTTGCCGGTGGGCTCGTCGGCGAGCAGCAGGTTCGGTGCCACCGCCAGGGCGCGGGCAATGGCCACCCGTTGGCATTCGCCGCCGCTGAGCTGGCCCGGCAGGTGGCTTCGACGGGCGCTCAGGCCAACGCGGTCGAGCAGGTCGTCGATGGCGTCGCGCCGCCACGGTCGGCCCAGCAGTTCCAGCGGCAGGGTGATGTTCTCCTCGGCGCTGAGGTGTGGCAT
>JAVEYP010000269.1:0-3799 GCA_034003445.1 Desulfobulbus sp. | reverse complement strand
GTATTGCCGGGCCATCACTCCCTGCGCGCCCTTGGCCCGGCCTGCGCGTACTCCTTGGACGCCTGAGGTATGTCGTGGGTATCAAGGCGGAGCGGAATATACCATCCCTCTCCGCCGGCTGCCACCCGGAGTGGCTCAGTCGGCCGCTTTGAACTGCCGCAGACGTTGCTGCAACTCGTTCCAGACCTCTTTTTTTGCAGGACTTTTTTTCCAGGATTTCCTGTTGTCGAGATTCCAGTCCCTGAACAACCCGTGCAGGGTCCGTGTCTCCTCAAGGGTGAGACTTGCCATTGTCACCCCGAGTTGGCCGCCGCGCCCGAGCCAGTCGCCGAAATCCTTGAACCCGGCCTCCGCGACCCGATTCGAACCGTTCGCCTCATCCACGCCAAGTCCGTCGACGGTGGTGGCGGCAACCGACCACGGCAGACCGGAAGGGGTCAGCCATTGCGTTACCGTGCCGTCGCGTTCGGGTGTCCAGGTTTTGGGATAGTTGGTGCGGACCCGTTCGGCTGCTTCCTTGAGAGGTTCGGCGACTTCCAGTTCACTGAGCCAGTCGACAATTTTGGCAACGCTCTTTTGCAGGTCGTCCCAGTTGCCGGTCTGCCGCAATTCTGGCAGGAAGGCGCGCCAGGGGAACCGCCGCAACTCGTCCTCCTGGCGGCACTGTTCCTCCTGCCGTTTACGTTCGGCCGCCTCCGCGGCCCGAACCTGCTGGCGGAGGTCGGTGGCAGCGGATTCCGCCGCCCGCAGGGCAGCGGCGAGCTGACTGTACTCCTCGTGCATATCCGGCCGGCCACTGGACTGCTGCTCGCACCAGGCCTGCAATTGCGGCAGGTCCTGCCGTGGTGCGATCTCCACCAGGGCCCAGCCAAAGGGGAGCATGTTTTTCTGGGCTTCGGCCCTTGTCGCCGCAAACCAGAATGTTTTCGTTTTATTGAGGAATTCAAACTCCTGCCGGCCGCCGACGCGCGCCTTCATGATTTTAATTTCCGCAACCCCGGACAAGGTTTTGCTCTCCGCGCCGCCGTATTTACCCAGGCGAACCAGCATGGCCTGCCCCGCGGCAAGCAGCGGCTGCAGTTCGCCGGCCAACAGTCTTTCCATGTCGGCTTTCCAGGCCGGATCGAGCATGCCTGCCTGATCCATGTCGCTCAGTTCAGTCAACAGGCGGGGCAGGTGGTACTCGTTGCAATCCATGGCGATCCGGGCCAGTTCAGGACGGAGGCCGAGGTCGGGTACGATGCGCTTGCCGCCGACCGACCCCTGGCTTCCTTTGTCGCCAAGGTCATGGATGGTGATCGTTCCGGCCAGGCCGCGATACTGGCCGGCCAGGATGGACTCCTTCCGCGCCACGACACCCCTGGGGGCTTTTTCCTGACCGGTCTTCCGGTCGTATTTCCGTTGCTTGTAGCGGTTGACCGCATAGAGCACCTGCCGGGCGATGTCGCCGGTCGGCAGGCAATCGGCAACTTTCAGCAGGCGCAGCGGGCTGGTGGAGAAATCACCGCCCAGCAGCCGGCCGGCCAGTTTGGTGCTCTTTTCCTTTTCATCCCGGTCATAGACCGGGCGTTTTCCGTTCAGCCTGTCCATGAGCGCCGTTCTCAGTGCGCCTTTCAGGCCACTCCCCGGGATATAAGGCGTGTTGCGGCTGTGGACATGGCGCTCGATGGTGAACTGATTGAACACCTGTTTGCCGCTGCCTTCGACGTTCACGACCTTGCCAACCTTGTTCTGGTAATCGCTGGCCACACCGGCGGCTACCGGAATCATCACTTGGGAATACGGGATGAAACGGGCGTGGTTGTCCCGGAAGAAACGCTGGATGCCCAGCAGGTTGGCGCTTTCGGCCAACCGAGTCAGCTTTTGTGCCAGTTCCTCGGGTAATATCGTCCTGCCGGGATCGAAGCCGTAGAGGCGCTCCCTGTCGGCATCGATCACGTAGTTGGTCGGCTCGAAGTCCTCGCCGCAGCCGATATGGATGGGTGAGAGGGGCGTGATGGCGAGATGGTATGTTTTGAGAAAGTTCATGCTGTCACCTCCATACGGATGGCCAGCACCGGGGCGTACCCCTGGCTCACCGCTGCGGGATGGTCGGTGGAGACACCGGTCAGCCCCTGGCCCAGGAACAGGCGCTGGTTGTCAAGACCACCGTTTGTCGGAGCGAACACAGCGCCGGTCCCGGCAAGCAGCACCGGGCGTTTGAACGGGTTGCCGGACAGCGCCGCGGTGTCGCCATGGCGGCCAAACCGGGCCAGCGGACGATAAAAAGACCATTCGCGGGCAAATCCCTGGCCCTGCGGGGCGCAGGGGGCCAGGGTCAGCCAGGCATTGGCCTTGTCGGCCTGCGGCAGTGGGGCGGGATGCGGCGCACCGTGGGTTTCGAATTTGCCCAGGCCGATGCTGGCGTCGCGGCCGTAGCCGCTCCGGCCGATGTCGGTGAGCGCGGCTGACAGTTCCGCCCCACTGATCCGACTCTCATCGATCACCGCATACAGATCAAAACGCATGGCCGGGTGGAACCAGATCTGCGGCATGGTGTACGGCGCGAACATGCCGTCGCCGGTGGTGCCGGTAACGCGATTGATGGTGTTGTGCGGCTGGGGCGCGACTTTCTGCAACGCCGGATCGTCGAGGCGGATGCCGGCCGCGCGCAGGACGGCGTCCGCTGCTTCCTGGTCGGTGCGGGCCTTGCTTTGCCACAGGCGAAAATTCGTCTCCATCCCCGTAAGGGGCAGCCAGCGCTTTTTCTTGAGCGCCTTGCGGTCCTCGTCGCTGGGCTGGAAAAACCACGACGGCACAACGGGCAGGGGCAGAAAGGAGTGCGGGAAGGCGTCGGAGAGCACCATGAACGGACGCCCTTCCTGGTATCCTTGCAACCGTTCGGTGAGCCAGTCGTTGCCGAAACGATGCCTGAGGGCCCAGCAGAGCTGGCCGAACAGGGTGTCGCCCACAAGCGGCGTACCGAACGCGGCGCGGGGCTGGATGATGAAACGCAGTGTCTGCATGTTGCCTCCCGGGTCAGGATTGCTGCAGGTTGGGAAAGGCGTTTACCCCTGCGAATCGCTCGGACTCGTCTTCCCCGTCAATGGCGAGGTGGTCGAACCGTACCTTGCCGTAGCCCCGCGAACCGGAGCCGCCCAGGCTGTCGAGTTCGACCAGCTTCAGCCCCTGGAGAACGGTCTCCAGCAGGGTCGGGTCGTCGCCGGCGAGTTGCTTAAACGACAGGCGGAAGTCGAATTTGGCCCCGGCCGGCACACGCTCGGTGTTGCGCGGGTGCTCGGCCACGCCGGAGATGCGGTTGATAACGTTCTCGCTTTTCACCTCGGTGAGCAACTGGTTGTTGTCCCGGACCTCCTGCTCCCAGGTGGCCTCCAGCGGGCAGTCCCAGAAGGCCAGGCGGGTCGGGCCGAGGTCGGCCACCAGTTCCCTGTTGTCCTGCACGTCGCCGCCGCCGATACCGAACAGTTGCAGGACGCGCCTGATTTCCTGCTGCTGCGGTCCGCTGGATGTTTTGAAATCATTTGCCCCCAGCGGCTTTTCCTGGACGGCACCACTGCGCCACTCGAGCAGGCTGCGCATTTTGCCCTTCAGGCTGGACCCGGGGACGTAGGGCGCGCCGGTCAGCGGGTGCTTGATGACAGTGTTGTCGATACCGCCGATGTGCATCTCCGAATCGCCGGCGCCGATGCGCAGGCCGGTGACGAGGGTGAGGGTCGCGGTGATGGTGGTGATTTTGGTGAGCTGGGCCATGATTATTTTTCCTCCGCTTTGTAAAAGCCCATAAAGGCTTCGATGAACA
>JAVEYP010000268.1:0-3807 GCA_034003445.1 Desulfobulbus sp. | reverse complement strand
GCTGTCGCTCGCCCGCCAGGGCGTCGGCAACCTGAAGATGCGCGTGCTCTAAACCTCCTCCTGGCCTTTTCCGGCCTCTTTTTTCTCCTGACCCCGCCGCTCAGGCGCAGTCGCAGTGGCTACTGTTCATCCAGGCGCGCAGCAGCACAGTTGCCAGCACCTTGTCGTCGGCCTCCCCGGTTCGCGGCAACGGCTTCCAGTCTACCAATGGTCCGATCAGTTCAGCCACGCACCACTCCCGCTCCGCGGTCGTCAACCGCCGTTGCCCCGCCGCCACCTCACTGAGTTCGCCAGCGTTTATTTCCCCTCCTTCCTCACCTCAGACCGGCCGCCGGTCGCAGATCGCCGCGGCGGTCGCCCCGGCTCCCAGGCGTAAAGCAACAGCCCCAACGAACAGCCAAGAATACCCCCGCTTTCCCACAATGAGGGCGTCTCACCAAGCAGGGCCCAGGCGAGCAAGGCCGTGGTCACCGGCACAAAGGACATGAACAGGGCCACGGTAATCGTGCCCAGGTGGCGGATGGCGTAGGCCACGGCCATGAGTGCACCCACGTTGACGATGACGCCTTGATAAACCGCCTGAACGACCATATCGTGCAAGGAAGCGCTGCTTAAACTCGAGGGTAAGACAAACCAGAGTGGCGTGAACAGAACCACGTTAACTACCGGCACCACCACCACCACGTCCCGCCAGTCCATGCGCCAGAATCGGATAGCGGTCATGTGCAGGGTGTAGCAGACCGCGGCCGCAAGGAGGATAAACACGCCCACGAACCGGTCGGGCGACAGTTCTTGACCGCCGGCCATCACCCCATTGGCCAGGAAGATCAAACCAATGGCCAGATAGCGGTGCAGTTTGATGCGCTGGCGAAAGAGCAGCCAGGCCGCCACTGCGCCCAGCACGGGCAGCATGCCGTTCACGAGTACGCCCGCATGGGCAGCGCGCAGCACGAGCAACCCGTAAAAACTGAACATGGTATAGGGAAATCCCACGCCAAGACCGAGGACCAGGTAACGGTGCAACGGATGCTTGCCCCAGGGGTAGCGCAGGGCAAGAGGCGTGACCACGAGGAGCGCGGTCCAGTAGCGCAGCAGAGTGATGTCGGCCGGCTCCAGCGAGGAGTGGACCCCATAGCGCGACAGGGTAATCCAGCCGGACCAGGTGACCACCACAGACGCGGCCGCCAGCAGAGGTTTGAGTGTGTGCATGGCCGGCATGCAATACCCCAGATTAACTTATGCGGCAACCCCGGTGACAAACCGACCCGCCGCCAGCCATAGGGAATATGAATGAGCCTTTCGCAAGACCTCGCCAACCCACTTGCCAGCCTGCGGTTCGATAACCGCTTCACTCGCCTTCTGCCCGCTGACCCGCTGACCGAAAACAGACGTCGTCAGGTCTTTAATGCCTGCTACTCGCGGGTTGTACCGGTGCGGCCAATCGCACCGCAACTGATCGCCTACTCGCCCGAGACCGCGGCCCTGCTCGACCTGAATGAGGCAGCTTGCGCCTCGTCGCAGTTCACCCGAGTGTTTTCCGGTGACCTGATCCTGCCCGGCATGGACCCGCACGCCTCCTGCTACGGCGGGCATCAGTTCGGTCACTGGGCCGGCCAGCTGGGCGATGGCCGTGCCATCAACCTGGGCGAGGCTGTCAACCGCCGGGGCGAACACTGGACCCTGCAGCTCAAGGGCGCCGGGCCCACGCCCTATTCGCGGACGGCCGACGGCTTGGCAGTGATGCGCTCGTCGCTGCGCGAATTCCTGTGCAGCGAGGCCATGTTTCACTTAGGCGTGCCCACCACCCGCGCGCTTAGTCTTATTCTCACCGGTGAGTCCGTGGAACGCGACATGTTCTACGACGGCCGACCCGAGGAGGAGCCGGGCGCAGTGGTCTGCCGGGTCGCGCCCTCCTTCCTGCGCTTTGGTAACTACGAGCTGTTGGCGGCCCGTAACGAGATCGAGACGCTGCGCCGGCTGGCTGACTTCACGGTGCGCACCCTGTTCCCGCACCTGGGTGAGCCTTCGCCCGAGGTGTATGGCCAGTGGTTTGCCGAAATCTGCCGGACCACGGCAGAACTGATGGTCCACTGGCAGCGCGTGGGCTTTGTTCACGGGGTAATGAACACAGACAACATGTCCGTCCACGGCCTGACAATCGATTACGGCCCCTACGGCTGGTTGGAAGACTTTGACCCGGGCTGGACACCAAACACCACGGACGCGGCCGGCCGACGCTACTGCTACGGCCGTCAACCGACCATCGCCCACTGGAACTTGGCCCAACTGGCCAATGCCCTACACCCGCTGATTGATGATCCCGGCCCGCTCGAGCAAGGACTTACTAACTACACCCGCTTCTTCGAAGACGGCTGGCAGACGACCATGGCGGCCAAGCTGGGGCTGGTCGCCTCTGACTCGACACAAGACCTTGGTCTTATGCAGGAGCTGCTTCGCTTACTGCCCGAGGTCGAGGTCGACATGACCCTGTTTTACCGGTACCTGGGCAATATCCCAGCCGGCACGGCCGGCGACCGGCCCACACCCGCCGAGCTGGCCGCGCCGCTCATGGAGGCCTTCTATAGGCCGGAGCAGATTACCTCCACATACCTGGAGCGACTTGGCAGCTGGCTGGGCAGCTATCGCCAGCGACTGCGCCAGGACGGCCTGGTCGATGCGGAGCGGCGAGCACGTATGCACGCGGTCAACCCCCTGTACGTGCTACGCAACTACCTGGCCCAAATGGCCATTGATGAGATCGCTGCCGGCGATTTCAGCCTCACCCATGAGCTGCTGGATGTGCTCCGCCATCCCTACGACGAGCAGCCGGGCCGGGAGCGGTTCGCGGCCAAGAGACCCGAGTGGGCTCGCAATCGGCCCGGCTGCTCGATGCTCTCCTGCAGCTCCTAAAATCAGTCGCACAACTCTCTATTCTTCCATGACTCAAATTAAAAAAAATTGGCAGGCTGTGCTGTTCGACTTTGACGGCGTCATTGCGGCCTCACATGAGGTGAAGAGCGCAGCCTTCGCCACCCTGTTCGCCGCCTACGGCCCGGCCGTGCAAGAAGCGGTGGTCCGCTACCACGTAGAAAACGGTGGTGTCCCTCGTCACGAGAAGCTGCGCCACTGCTGCGAGCAGATCGCCGGTGTGGCGGTGGACAAGGCCGGGCTCGCCCGGCTGAGCGAACAGTTTGCCGCACTGGTGTACGACGGTGTACTTGAGGCACCATTGCTCCCCGGCGTGGACCAAACCCTGAAGGAGTTATGCGATGCGCAGGTTCCCACCTTTGTCGTTTCCGGCACGCCCGCCGAAGAGATGCGCAGGGTGACCGACGCCAAGGGGCTGGCTCCGTTCTTCCTTGAGGTGCACGGCTCGCCCCGGCCCAAGGCGGAGATCATCCGCGATATCCTTGGTCGCCACCAATTCAGCCCGGACGGCTGCCTGTTCATCGGTGACGCCTTGGCCGACTATCGGGCCGCTCGCGACACTGGTCTCGCTTTCCTTGGCATTGTCCCCGAAGGGGCGACATCGGTCTTTCCCGCAGGCACGGCCTGCTCCGCAACGGTGCATCTGCCGTCCTGACACCCCATCAACGCCAGTAGGTTCGCCTTGACTTCGCGACGGTCTCTGCCTATACAGAGCGACGCGAACGCGTTTTTTTGCAGGGGTGGCGCAAGCCTGAGAAGAGACCCATTGAACCTGATCTGGATCGTTCCAGCGTAGGGAATCGCAGAAAATCTCGCCTGATTTTCCCGCCTCGTTGTCTCTTCTCCTGCCCGACCCGCCCACACCACCCCGCCCTTCCT
>JAVEYP010000267.1:0-3810 GCA_034003445.1 Desulfobulbus sp. | reverse complement strand
CTGAGTGGCTTGGAGGCGCGGCCGGCCGGGGTGGACCGGATCGGCCTGCTGGGCATGGAAATGGTCGCGCCGGAGACGGTCGACCGGATCGCTGCCCACCTTGCCGCCAGCGGCTGCTCGCTCTCTTTCTCCTCGCTGCGTGCGGACCGCATCACTGACCAGACCCTGGCTCTGCTTGCTGCCTCCGGCCTGAAAAGCGTGGCCATCGCTGCGGACGGAAGTTCGGCGCGGTTGCGTCGACTCATTAATAAGGGACTCGGCGAGCCAGAACTGCTGGACGCGGCGGAACGGCTGGTTGCCGCCGGGATCTTTCATCTCAAGCTCTACGTTATGATCGGTCTGCCCACGGAAACCACGGGTGATCTGGATGAACTTATCATCCTGGTCGACCGGCTGCAGGCCCGTATCCTGCCCATCGGCCGTGCCCGGGGCCGGGTGAGCGAGCTCACTCTGTCGATCAACTGCTTTGTACCCAAACCGTGGACGCCGTTTCAGTACTGTTCCTTCGGAAGCCTTGAGGATTTGTCCCCGGGCAAACAGGGCACGGCGCACGCTCTTTCAACACTGAAGAAGAAAATAAGCTATCTTCGCGGCAAACTGTCGTCCCGGGCCAATCTGCGCCTCAAATTTGATCACCCCGATCATGCCCTGCAGCAGGCCGTTTACAGTCGTGCCGACCGACGGATCGGACCGGCCCTGCTCGACATCGGCACCGGCCGAGCACCGTTTGCAAGAGCGCTGGCTCGGCACGGGCTCGACGCCGGGCAGTACGCGATCCGGCCGCGGCACCAGGAGGAATTGCTCTGTTGGGAGGTGGTGGATCATGGGATTCTTCCAGGATATCTTTGGCAAGAGTACGACCGGGCCCTGCGTGGCGCCACCACCCGGCCGTGCGAACCCGCTGTCTGCCGCCGCTGCGGAGTCTGCCGTGAAGCCACGCCGGGTTAATTTTACCGGTTTGGTACGTCGGTTCACCGTGCATCGACCTCATTTATCCGGCATCCTGCGCCGGGGCAAGCCGGACCGGAGCAGCAGCGCGCTCCTGCCGTTTGAGCTGGTCAAGTATTTCTCGTTTACCTCGCTTGCCCTCGTTCTGATTGCCTCGTTCATCCTCTCTTGGGTCATTGCGAGCAACGCCAAGACGGTCCTCCTGCAGCGCAGCGAGGCCTACTCGCGACTGTTTGCGGACAACCTTAACCGCCAGGTTTTCGTCCAGTTCGTTCTGCCCACCGTGGTCCGCTACGGCCGTATCGCCCTGTCCGACGCGGAGCAGTACGAACGGCTCGACCGCATTGTCGCCAACATTACCCGCGGCATGCGCATCGAGGCGGTGACTATCTACGAGCCGCGTCAGAACCGAATCGCCTACTCGACCATGGCCGAACTCATGGGCAAGCGTGACCAGGGCGGCCTGGAGTACCAGAAGGCACTCAAGGGGGAGAATAATTCGGTGCTTATCTCCGGCGGCTCGTTGCTTAGCCTGCTGCCCGGCACAGCCGAGATTTTTTGCACCCTCAAGACCTACGTGCCCTTCCGCCAGGAGAACCGACTGGGTGAGCACACCGGCGAGATCATGGGCGTGATTGAGGTGGTCCAGGATTTGTCCGACGACCTGGGGACCATCATCCAGTTGCAAGGTCGGGTGATCGTCCTATCGCTGACAATTATGGGCATTCTTTTCACCATTCTCAGCTTTATCGTGGTCCGCGCCAACCGCATCATGGCCAAGCGCGCCGAGGAGCGTCTGCAACTTGAGGAGCAACTCAACGAGGCACAACGGCTGGCTACGCTCGGCAAGATGGTGGCCGCGGTCTCCCACGAGATTAAGAATCCATTGGGCATCGTTCGCTCGACTGCCGAGATCCTTTCCAGTCGAATCGGTAAGGTGGCTCCAGGCCACGAGGGGCTGGCCAACATCATCATGGAGGAAACCATACGGCTCGACGCTATTGTCCGCGAGTTCCTCGACTTTGCCCGCCCGCGAGAGCTTAAACGCGAACCGGTTTCACTTAACGAGGTGGTTGAGCGGGTGTTGCGGTTCATGGAACCGGAGTTCAAGCAGAAATCCGTGTTTCTGCGTCGCCAGCTCGACCCGAACCTCCCGGAGACCCTGATGGATGGCGAACAGGTCTACCAGGTGGTGTTTAACCTGGTTTTTAACGCGATCCAGGCCATGCCTTACGGCGGCGACCTTGTGGTGTCATCGAGGCTGGACGATGAACAACACCAGGTTGGGCTGGAGATCACTGACACGGGCGTCGGCATCGAGCAGGAGAAGCTCGAACAGCTCTTTGCACCGTTTTACACGGACAAGAGTCGCGGTACTGGCCTCGGATTGTCGATCGCGCGTAGTATTGTGGAAAAGCATGGCGGCCGAATCACGGTGATTAGCGCACCGGGGGAGGGCAGTACCTTTACCGTGACTCTGCCGGCGGGACAGTGATGACGGGTGAGTGCGGATCGGCTGCTGCGAACGGCTTTTTGAGCATGTTACCCGCACCGTCGCGGTGCTGGAGGCCCTCAGCCGGTGGCTGTCGGTGCGTTTTGAGATGGTTACCGCGGTGTCGGCCTGAACCGCTGACTGCGCCGTTCAGCGTCCACCCCTTCGCGGTGGACGTCGGTCTGGCGCAGAGGGACGCTCTGACCGAGGATCTGGCGGCGCCCCTGGTTGCGCTGGCCTTCTTTTACCCCAGAGGCGGACTGGTTGGTCGACCAGGTCGGCGGCTTGCTGCGCGGCCGGCGAGCGATTGGGCGCGAGGATATTAGTGGCTCTGCCCGCTCTTGGACAGCGACTGGTCCTGGTAACCTTGGGCGGCAGAGCGCTGCCCTTGGTGCCTCTGCTCAAGGAGCAGGAGGCGCTCTTTCCGTTCGCCGGCCAGAGGAGAGAGAACGAATTCATTCACAATTTGTGTTTCCTCGGGAACGACGACCCTACCTAGTACCACCCCTACCTAGAGGCTGCGGCGGATCTGGCGCCCCATTTTCTCGCTTGCCGGTTGCAGAGACAGCCATATAAAGGAGCCCGATGCCCGAGGGCTCAGACCGGTTCCCTCCCTGTGCCTGAAGGACGCAAGTGCCGACTTGGCCACCACGACCACTGGCTGAATGGTTTTGTCTTGAGTGAGTACTCGCCCGTCGGTAATTCCTGATTTTTTTTAGGCTGGTCAGCAGCCGACTCCCATTGCATCCGCATGAGGCACACCCGCATGGGTCTTGTTCACGAACTGCAGCAACGCTATCCACCGATTATTCTCCTGCTTGCCCTGCTGTCGGCCTTCCCGGCGCTGGCCACGGACATGTACCTGCCGGCCCTGCCGCTGCTCCAGCGGGAGTGGAACGTGTCGCTGGCGACCGCCAACCTTACCTTGGTGGTTTTTTTCATTACCTACTGCGCCTTCCTGCTCCTCTACGGGCCGCTCTCCGACCGCTATGGTCGCCGGCCACCGCTGCTCGCCGGGGTAGCTCTATTCATTGTCGCCTGTCTGGTTTGCGGGCTGGCCGATAGTGCCGGTATGATGATTTTCGGCCGGTTCCTCCAAGGGGCCGGCGCTGCCGCCAGTTCGGCTATCGTTTTTGCGATCTGCAAGGACCTGTTCACTGGTCCGCAGCGGCAGCGGGTGTTCATACACATTGGCGTGATCGTGGCCACCGCACCGATGATCGCGCCGATACTTGGCGGCTGGATCGTGACCCTCCTCTCCTGGCGCTGGATCTTCCTGCTTCAGGCGGTTCTCAGCGCCGTAGCCCTGGTCGGCGTGCTCCGCATGGAGGAATCGCTTCGGCCCACGACCGAGAGGCCGGCCATCGGCC
>JAVEYP010000266.1:0-3811 GCA_034003445.1 Desulfobulbus sp. | reverse complement strand
AGTGAAATCATCGGTCCTTCGGCTCGTTAAACGGGCCTTCCAGGATGCCGGCCTCTCGATGCCGGACGAGGCGCGCGAAGTCACCTTCCCGCACGGGGTACCTGTACGCATGATGGAGAGCAAAGAGGCCGCGGAACCTGTGCTGACAAAGCCGGCCGCTGAACCCGAAACCGTGGCCACCAAGGCGGAAAGCGCCCTGCAAAGCGAGGCTGGGGAGATCCAGGAACAGGCGCGCAAGTCGTGGGCTCCGGGGGAGAACCTGTTAACTTCATCGTCGCCCACGGAGAAGAGTTGAAGGCGTTTGGGAACATCCGGTTTCGTCAACAAGCACTTCCCCCGTGCGGTTCTGGATCGAGCCGCTCCCCTGGATCGCGACCACGTTGAGCCAGGGCAACGATAAACCGCCCGACAGCCCCTTCCCACCTTTGCACGGAGACAGACACCATGGTCGACATCATCATCGGCTCGATCATCCCGCCCGGTTCACCGGCCGATCGCACCCCGCAACCCGGCACCCTGGTGGAGGCCGAACTGCTGCACGTGCGGCCACCCCGCCAGCGGACTCTTGCCACGGCCGGCCAGGAACGCCGCAAACAGGTTCGCCGCGACCCACCCAACGGCCGCGTGCTCACCCTGATGATCCCGGACGCCAAGGCCCTGCCCCGGGACCTGGACACGAAAAAGTATAAGGTGCTGGTACGGTTTGTGCGGAAATGAGGGGGGGGAGAATGGCGGACTCCAGACTGCTGAACCCGTCACCTGGCCCGCGATTGTCTGCAGGTGCGGTAATGAATGCTCTCTGTGCCGACAGCAGCGGCCGATGTGGCCGCATCACCTCTGTGGCTAAAAAGCGTCCAAAGGACTGCGCACAGCCAGCCCTGGACGATTGAGCACATGGGTGTAGATCATGGTGGTGGCAACATCGGCATGGCCAAGCAGTTCCTGCACAGTACGAATATCGGCGCCATTCGCCAGCAGGTGGGTGGCAAAAGAGTGACGCAGCGTATGGGGCGTTACCCTTTGGGTGAGATTGGCTGCCCGCGCTGCCTTGCGTATGGCGCTTTGCAGGGAGGCATCCTGCATGTGATGACGCCGCCGGATACCGCTGCGAGGATCGAGCGCCAATTGTCGCGAGGGGAAAAACCACTGCCAGGCCCATTGTGTCCCTGCGGTCGGAATTTTGTGCTCCACTGCAGTCGGCAACCAGACGCCGGGCAAACCTGCCTGCTGATCCTCCTCAAACACCTGACGCAGCTGTTCCCGATGTTCCAGCAGGGGCCCACGCAGAATTTCAGGCAGCACGCTGACCCGGTCCTTACCGCCTTTGCCTTGGCGAACAATCACCAGGCCTTGCTCGAAATTGACATCCTGAATGCGCAGGCGCAGCAATTCCATCAACCGCAGCCCCGCACCGTACATCAACTGGGCCATAAGTCGGCTGGCGCCGGGAAGCTGAGCAAACAGTGCCTGACACTCCCGGTGGCTCAACACAACGGGTACTCGTTTAGCGGCATGGCCGGGGCGATAGCCAGTAAGATCTCCGGGATCGCGACCCAGCGTCTCCCGGACAAGAAAGACCAAGGCATTCAGAGCCTGGCGTTGGGTGCTGGCAGACACCTTGCCCCGTACGGCCAGATATTCAAGATAGCCACGGATTTCATCGCCTCCGGCATCCTCAATCCGCTTTTCACCCAACCACAGGGCAAACCGCCTGGCCCAACCACGGTAGGCCTGTTCGGTGCGCCACATGAGTTGGCGTGTTCGCAGCACGGTGACCATGCGCTGCTCCCATGGCGGCCCGCCATCATCCGTCCACTCGGTCTGGATAGTGCGCACAGGCCCGTCGGGTTCAGGCGTCGTTTCGTCCCCGCCGATTGTGGCCTGCTGAACAGCCGCCTGAAAAAACCAACGCAAGGCCGAACGGGCGGCTTCCGTCGGCGTACCCTGCCCTTCCAACCCGCGCAGGTACTCAAGAACACTTTCCACCGAGACCCGGCAGCGTTTCGCCTTGAGATGCTTCAGATATGCGAAGATCTCCCCCTCGTGGGACCGCACCAGCGCGACAGCAAGATGTTCACGGTGCAGCACCTCCCGCCAGCGAGGAAACGAGACCGGAGTCGATGGGGCTGGGATCAGTTTGTCTTTTGACTTTGTCATATTATCTGAATAGCCGGTTTCGACACTGCGCTCAAGTGCCAAATTGCCAGCTCGGAAGGCTCTTGCAAAGGGATAGATAACTATATGTAAAAGCAGTAAAAATAAAGAACCATACGACCGGTTTTAGCCTTGACCGGAAACGGGAGGATTGTGTATGGTTTCTGTCAAATTTTGGCCAGTTATTTCCTACAACAATTGGCCTATTAATACTGTTAGACGCACCCTTCGGGGCGAGGAAAAAAATACTGCTGAATATTTCTTGATAAGGATGAAAAATGAACATTGTAGCGATTAGTGGAGGAGAAATTCGAAATAATGATACTTTAACTTTTGATAAACTAAATGTTGATTTAGTTGGTAAAAGTAAGGTTAATTTTCTATTTATACCAACTGCATCATATGATTCAATAGATTATTGTAAAGCGATTCATGATCTATATAGTAAAAAACTTGGTTGTAATGTTGATAATTTATTCCTAACCAAAACAAATGTACCTGAAGAAATTATTGATGATAAAATATATAATGCAGATATTGTTTATGTTGGTGGGGGAAATACATTCTATTTAATGCAATGTTGGAAAAAACACAATTTAATTAATAAACTTCGTAATTTAGTAAAAACAAATAAAGTACTAACTGGACTAAGCGCTGGTGCAATCTGTTGGCATGAATATGGTCATTCTGATTCAAGAAAAAGTAAATATTCAAACTATATAAAAGTTAAAACACTTGGTATAAAACCTGGAATATTCTGTCCTCATTTAGATTCGGAACAAAGAGAAAATGATTTTATACACAAAATAGTAGGTACAAAATTAATCGGATTTGGTTGTGATGACAAAACGGCACTGTGGTATACTGATAATAATCGAATTATTGTAAAAACAGACGACAAAAAACTTAAAATCAAGAAAATGGTTTCTATTGATAGAACTATTCATATAGAAGAATATAGAAATAATGAAGAAATTCGTCTAACAAATAGTTCAACCTGACAATTCCTTTTGTCATGAAACTTGCTGGTCGCTACGCTCGGCAAGTTTCACGCCAATCCCTTCGGGCCGGAATTGCAGGTTAACTAAATGTTAGCACGGCAGCGCTAAGGCGCTGCGGACTTTTAAGAATGAAAAAGAAAAAAAATGGGGTTTGGGCGATTGTTGAAGCACGTAAGACAAAAAAGCACGGGCGTCCATTTCGTTCTATTAAGAAGGCCGAGGACGTTGCATACATGACAACGAGGAATCGGCCTGAAGATCACTACATGGCGCTGAGAAAGATTTTAACAGAGAATGAAGGACGTTCTTTGAAATGGCAATTGCTAACAACCGCTTCAACTCGACTCACCTTTGTCACATTTTGTGCTTTCGCACTTCGTGCGGCACAAAAAGCGCCAAGACGGTTCGCGAGTTAAGCGAATGTTAGGCACACGCTGCGCGGGCAAAAGAAAAAATACTGAATAGTTAAGCTTAATATAGGAGATGTTTATGCGATATGGATTGATTGAAATGTTTTATGGAAAAATATTAACAAATGTACTAAAAAAACAATTTGTAAAAAATCCTAAACTACAGGAACTTGATACAAAAATTATATTAAATGAGTATAAAAAAATAATAAAACGAGCTCCTTATATCGGTGGTAGTAAGAACAT
>JAVEYP010000265.1:0-3830 GCA_034003445.1 Desulfobulbus sp. | reverse complement strand
CTTCACCTTCGTCGCAATTACCCGTGATATCGCGTTTCAGTTCCTAGTCAGACATTATTTTTCTCCTATTTCTAGGTTTGAACGTAAAAGTTGATTTTTCATTCATTGTCCTGTTTCTCTAATTTTTCTTCTCTATACCGTAGAGCTGCTACGATATTTTCGCTTTATCACCTCCTCTTGCTCTTAAAATTTCTTACGATACAATGAGACTCTATGTGATAAACATTATCCCAATTTGAGCCAGTCGTCAACAGTGGCCATTTAAAAATCCAAATATTTATTTTTATTGGATAAAATTTAAATTCAATGGGAGTTAGAGCAAAGTAGTCGAGCTGTTTTTGTCGCCGTTTGCGGTTGTGAAATACTTATATGTATTCCGAGATCGCCTGTAAAGTCTGTTGTTGGATTTCGCACTGTTGCTAGAAAACATGTTCAGTCCTCAGCGTGCCTCATAAGCCCCTCATCGGCGCGTTATCGTAGCAGTTGCCTTGTTGTCCATAAAGGCACGAATCCCAAAGTGGCTCGGCAGCATCCTCAACCTAGGGGCGTGGTTACTGGCTGCCACGGTCCAAATGATGCAACAGTCCTGCAAGCCGTCCTTTTGGCCGCCAGAGCTCCAAACAGCGGCTGGCAGACAGGTTTTTCGTCCAGCGTGGCGCCTCACCGAGCCGACTGTCTCTCGAGTGGGCAAATTCTTGTGATCAGCAAGATCAAGCCACCTCTCCAGGGTCGGCAGGCATATGCTATCGTCACACTCCTTTACTCCATCCAACCCAGGGTCGCCGCAGTGAGCACCAGATAGCGTACCACCTTGGCTCCGCCGGCGATGAGCAAGAAGACTGGCAAGGGTTCGCGCATCACCCCGGCCGCTACGGTGAGCGGGTCACCGATCACCGGGGCCCAGCTGAGGAGCAGCGACCAGCGGCCCCAGTGCTGGTAGCAGGCTCGGGCTTGCTCGAGCCGTGCCTCGCTCACCGGAAACCAGCGATGATCGCGGAAGTGCTCCAGGCCGCGACCTAGCAGCCAGTTAGCCACTGCACCGAGGATGTTGCCCAGACTGGCGACCAGCAGCAAGCCTGGCACGGAGTAGTTGCCCGTGAGCAGCAACCCTATCAGGATCGCCTCGGACTGCATGGGCAATACAGTCGCGGCCAGCAGCGCTACCAAAAACAGGCCGGCGTACACGGGAAGGTCGATCATCGTACGATCTCATCCCGATAAGCGCGCATGTTGTCATTTTCCATTGGTTGCCAGTGCAGTTTGATCCGGGAACTCGGAGCTGCCAAAAAAGAACAGGATCTGCACGGTCTGCCGGACTACCGGCTTTAATAACCCTGAGCTGCCCGTGAGCAGGGGAGAGGCCGGTGTGATTATATTTCAGCGATGGATTATACGTGGCTTCGTGCCAAACACTTGCTCCAATGCGTGTTGAAGCTATAAGCATACCGGTTCTTTCCTGGCAGCCTGAGGCATGAAGCCGGGCCGGAAAGAACCGGTCACCAAGCAACGCGCGGGAGATTGATCCAGCAAATGGACCGCAGATGCAGACCAATCTTACGGGAACTGACACCTTATGACCAACCATCTCCATCTGGTCATCGATCCCGGTGAACACGCCGACAACCTCGGCAGGCCCATACGTCAATCGGATGGAGCAGCCGAGCGTTGCTAGCCCTTGTTGGCTGGTACCTTGCCCCCTTGATAATGATCGGCCTCGTGATGGTGTCGACCTTTTTCCTGTTTGACAAGAAAAACACTTGAGTCAGAAATTTCCGAGAGGCGCAGAATAAACAAAGCACGACGGTTATCAGCTAACTCGTCGCGACCCCCGGTGCAAAGGCTGACTCGCCACGATGGACGCATCAAGGAGTACCCACCGTGCTTCAGTTGGCCATCTCCATCAGTTCGACCCGCTTGTTGTGAGCCTTGCCCTCCTCGTTGCGTTTGCTGGCCACCGGACAATAGCGGCCAACGCCCGTTGAACTGAGCCGGCCCGCGGCAATACCTTTCCTGGTCAGGGCCGCACCCACGGTGGCGGCCCGATTGGCCGAGAGCGTCATGTTGGCCGCGGTCTGACCAACGCTGTCGGTGTGACCGCTACAAAAAGCTTGAGGGCCGGATTCTGCTACAGCAAGGCCACAATCTGGGGCAGGCTCGGTCCAGAATCGGACTTGAGCATGGGGCCCTGTCGGTGTCAGAAAAACGCCGCACACGGAGATCTTGCCGCCTTCGCGGATCGAATTGCCCATAGTCCCGGCATTGATGACCACCTCATCCTGCATGCCCTTCCCAGACATTTTCCGCCTCGAAATAGGGGGAGGTGTAGCTGCTGAATTCATAGGTTTCGTATACGCTGATGTAATAACTCGACAGTCGCGACATCAGTGCATGATCCTTCGTGCCCTCGATATCGACCGTGCCATCCTGGGCAAACCCCAGGGAGGTGAACAACAGCATAAGTATGGTGATCAGCCAGTCAGTTACGCGCATAGTTTTCTCCTTGTTTGGGAATGGGACGGACCATGGCGCCATGCCGCTGCCCGAAGACACACGTGACCACTCTACCGCCAGGTAAAATCTCGGCACAACATGGAGATATGGTTAGAGAACGACCGTCCTCCGCTCCTGCCGACGATAGTGGTGGCGCCCCTTGAGGGAATCCCGGGTGTCCCATCTTCCTCCACCATGTCCTTCAGCGAGTCCATAATCGTCAGGTTGTTTTTGCCGGTGATGACGATTACTCTTTTTATCTTGATACACTCCAGGAATGGAAAAATCGGCTTGGCTGGAGGATTTATGCGTATGGCCTGATCACCAACCATGTCCATTTGGTCATCGCCCCCGGCGAGGACCCTGACAATCGTCAGCAAGGCGGTTCCCCTTTTCCGCTCCTCGATGGCCGCAAAGCTCACGCCGTCAATTCCGGCACGCCCGTGCGCCATAGTGGCGCACGGGTGATTCCCCGGACAGGACTTTAATCCGTATGACATCGAGCCGTTTATGCATACGGACAGATTTAATTTTTTGACACCCCGCACCAGAGTTGCTAAGCCTCTTCGGGGCCTCGCCAAGCTCGTTTAGTCACCTCCCACTTCCCCCACCATGTCCTTCCGCGTGGGCAGTGCCGTCAGGTCGTTTTTTGCTGGTGACTACGGGTACCTCTATCATCCAATCAACGGTCGGTCTGATTATTTTTTCAACAAGCATGAGCTCCTCTTTGCATAGATTCCAGGCAACCTTTCGTTTTCTACTTAAAAGAGCTGATGCTTCATAAATGCATACAGCTGTTTTTGCGCACTTTTTGGTGCGAGCAACCAATCTTAAAGAGTGAGTGCAAGCTACCGATATGAAAAATGAAATAATGCACAAGCTTGGCCTGCGGCATCTTCGTTTAGAGGATTATGAGGCCGTGCGGAACATCAGCAATAAGGTGTACAAGGGGGTCTCGGAGCCCTGGACGAAAGAGGAGATGAGCAATCTGATCAGCCGTTTTGGAGAAGGCCAGGTCTGTATTGAAGACAATGGGCGTCCAGTCGCTATCGCTCTTTCTGTTATTGTTGATTTTACCTTGTTAGGGAAAAATCATACCTACGACAAGGTGACAGGGAATGGCTCGTTCAAAAACCATGATCCGGAAGGAGATTACCTCTACGGCATCGAAGTCATAGTTGATCCTGATTACCGGGGGATGCGTCTTGGCAGAAGGTTGTACGATGCGCGATAGGACCTTGCTGTCAATCTCAATCTCAAGGGAATATTACTTGGGGGCAGGATACCTGGATACCGGCAACATACAAAACAGATGTCTGCTCAACATTATATTGAAAAGG
>JAVEYP010000264.1:0-3831 GCA_034003445.1 Desulfobulbus sp. | reverse complement strand
TTCAGCTTGTTCCGGTTAAAACCGCGGCTCATGCCGGATTTTATCCATTGGCAGGTGAAAAAAAGGTCTGCCCGAGGCAAATCTGGCAAAACTGACAAATTCACCCGTTCAAAGCGGGAGCGGCTGGTTCAAAGTGATGCTCGAGATAATTCTTTATCATTTCATCAGTAACTTGGCCCGAGGTGGCACAAAAATATCCTGGTGCCCAAAAATGCCGACCCCAGTAGCGTTGAGGTCGGTCGTCAATAGTGGACACCAAAACATTCATGCAGCGAGCTGCAGTTCATAAAATTGCCGTTCAAAGACCGCCGGGGCCAGGTAGCCGAGCTGCTTCTGCCGCCGTTGCCGGTTGTAGAAGAGTTCGATGTATTCCGTGATCTCCCGCATAGCCTGCTGCCGGGTTTCGTAGTGCTGATGAAAAACGTGTTCGGTCTTCAGCGTGCCCGAGAAACTTTCCATGGGGGCGTTGTCGTAGCAGTTGCCCTTGCCGCTCATCGAGGCACGCATCCCGAAGCGGTTCAGCAAGCTCCTGAACGTACGGGCGCAGTACTGGCTGCCGCGGTCCGAATGATGCAGCAGTCCGGGCGCCGGCCTCTTGGCCGCCACAGCGCGCAGCAGGGATTGGCAGACCAGGTGTTTGGTCATGCGCGGCGGCCATGGCGTAGCCGACGATCTCGTGGGTGTACAGAGCCTTGTGACCAGCAAGGTAGAGCCACCCCTCCCGGGTCGAGATATAGGTGATATCGGTCAACCAGACCAGCCCTGGGGCCGTACCCGCAAAGTCCTGGGCAAGCAGGTTTTCAGCCACCGACAAGGTGTGGTCGGAGTTGGTCGTTGCCTTGAACCGCCGCTTTTGCCGGCAATGCAGGCCGAGTTTGCGGCGCAACCGCTTGATCCGATGCCGGCCAACATGTACTCCGTGCGCGGCCAGGTCCCGCTGCAGCCGCTCCGGCCCGTAGGTCTCCCGCGTACGGCGATGCGCGGCCTTGATTTCGACCTCCAGGCGCGCCTCCTCCATGGCTCCTCGGGACGGCGGGCGTTTGCGCCAGGCATGGTAACCGCTGGCGGAAACGGTCAGAACACGGCACAAGATTGGCAACGGGGAGTGAAGTCGCAAGGTGTTGATCATAGCGTACCGTGCAGCGACTCCTTGGCAAAGTACGCGGCTGCTTTTTTTAGGATGTCCCGCTCCATCCTGGTAACAGCCAACTCCCGCTTGACCCTGGCCAGTTCCACTTCGACCTCGGTCAGTGGCTTGCGGTTCTTACCGACCTCGCCCAGTTTGCCGGCCTTCGCGGCCCTGACCCAGTTCTCCAGGGTAGACTTTGGCAGGGACAGGCGGGCGGAAATCTCACCTGCCGATTGCCCGTCCTCGAGGACCAGGCGGGCCGCCTCTTCGCGAAATTCTCTCGTGTATCGACCTTGCGGAATCTTCCCCATGATTGACACCTCCTTCTGGTTATCGACCAAAACATTGGTGTCCATTTTTTTCAACCTACCTCATATGGCGTGCAGCACCGAACAAGGACATGACGCTGAGCGGGATGTTAAGGGAAAGCACAGGAGGGTCAACTGGCCGTCGCGGTATCTGCCATTTCTGATCAGGAGATTCATCAGCCTTCTCTGCCCAGGCTAGGCTGGAAACGACTGCTTGGGTCGTGATGGACCTATCTGCGCTTGACAAGAACGCTTGGTCAATTTACCAAATATTGTATGAAGAAACTACCACCGACCGGTAAGGATAGGGCACTCATCGAGGCCAAAGCAGCTGTCCTCAAAGCTCTCGGCCACCCGACCCGCCTGTGGATGGCCGAACAACTTGCCGAGGGTGAAAAGTGTGTTTGCGAACTCGCGGAATTCATTGATGCCGATTTTTCGACTATCTCCAAGCATCTGGCCGTTCTCAGGCAGGCCGGGGTAGTGGTGGACGAGAAGCGCGGCAAGCAGGTCTACTATCGTTTGAAAGTGCCATGCATTATTAATTATATGTCGTGTGTCGAGTCGGTTATCCGGGCAGGCGCGGAGGAGCAGGTAAAGATGTTGGCCTGAACCGGCGGCTTTTTTCGTTTTATGCATGGTCAATTGGCCAAATAAGCAAAGGAGAGATCATGGATTGGAAAATTGAATGGAAACCTCTCTTAATCATTGCTGCCGTCTTCCTCGCCTGCTTTTACCTGCCGGTTGGCTTGGAGCGGTTCGACAACGCCATCCAGGAGGCCTTTTACCTCACCAAGTGGTACGCACGTGAACATGTATTGCTCTGCCTGATCCCCGCGTTTTTCATCGCCGGTGCAATCAGCGTCTTTGTCAGCCAGGGCGCGGTCATGAGGTACCTAGGCCCAGGGGCCAACAGACTGCTCGGCTATGGCGTGGCCTCGGTTTCCGGGACCATTCTGGCGGTTTGCTCCTGCACCATCCTGCCCCTGTTCAGCGGCATCTACCGCATGGGCGCGGGGCTCGGTCCGGCCTGCGCCTTCCTCTACTCCGGCCCGGCGATCAATATCCTGGCAATCATCCTCACGGCGCGCATCCTCGGCCCGGAAATGGGCATTGCCCGGGGTGTCGGTGCGGTCCTGTTCAGCGTCATCATTGGTGCCTTTATGGCGTTCATTTTCAGGGCCGAAGAGAAAAAAAAAGTTGCCCTGCAGATGGCCCTGCCCGAGGAAGAACAGCAGCGCACGCTGTGGCAGAACGGCCTCTATTTCGGCGCCATGGTGGCCATTCTAGTGTTTGCCAACTGGGGTCGGCCCGAGGAGACGGTGGGTGTCTGGGCCGTCATTTATAATGCGAAGTGGCTACTCACCGCTGGGTTTGCGGCTATTCTTGGCGTGCTGCTAGTTGTCTGGTTCGGCATGCGAGCATGGAAGGTCGGTCTGGTCGCCGCTGTAGTAGCCGGGCTGGTCGTACTCGTTCCCGGGCAGCCGGTGATTGCCTTCACGGCTGGCTTTGTCGGCCTATCCGTGTTCATCAGCACAGATAAGGATGAACTGGGCGACTGGTTTTCTTCTTCCTGGGGCTTTGCCAAACAGATTCTGCCCCTGCTGCTCTTCGGCGTGCTCATCGCCGGTGCCCTGCTTGGCCGGGTAGGTCACGAAGGGTTGATCCCCTCCGAATGGGTGGCTCGGGCGGTGGGCGGCAATTCTTTCCAAGCCAATTTCTTGGCCTCGTTAGCCGGAGCCTTCATGTATTTTGCCACCTTGACCGAGGTCCCTATCCTCCAGGGACTCATCGGCAGCGGTATGGGCAAAGGACCGGCCCTGGCCTTGCTGCTGGCCGGACCGGCGCTCAGTCTGCCCAGCATGCTGGTCATTAACAGCGTGCTCGGCCTCAAAAAAACTGCGGTCTTCGTCTGCCTGGTGGTGGTCATGGCCACGCTCAGCGGGTTGCTTTACGGTTCGATTTTTTAAGCATCAACAACAGCTCAACCGCTGGTCGCTGCTATCCACGCCTCGGCTATGATCTATACCACGTACGCATTGAGCTGCTTTTCTCGGTGCCTGCGCTACTGAGGCGAGATCGTTAGCCGTGACCTTGAACTCAGTCAGCATCCTTTGCAGTGGGGGCGTTAGCGGCCCGGCCGAACATGCTGCCAATCAAGTCGACCGGAACAGGGAACACTAAGGTCGAACTCTTGTCCCCCGCCACCTGGGTGAGGGTCTGTAGGTAACGCAATTGCATGGCCGCCGGCTCACGTGCTAGCATCTGCGCAGCGTCGAGGAGCGCCTGGGCGGCCTGCCGTTCGCCCTCCGCGTGGATGACCTTGGCCCGCCGCTCGCGTTCGGCTTCTGCCTGGCGGGCAATGGCCCGGACCATGGTTTCGTTGAGGTCGAT
>JAVEYP010000263.1:0-3838 GCA_034003445.1 Desulfobulbus sp. | reverse complement strand
CGATGAGCATCACCTTGGCATGAAGGATGGTCCCCTGGAGGCGGTAGATTTCGACCCCGGCCTGCAAGAGTGGCCGCAGCCAGGCGCGGCTGACCAACTCCACCAGCGGCACGTCGCTGACCGACGGCAGGATGAGCTGCACCTGCACGCCGGCGCGTACCGCCCGCAGCAAGGAGCGCAACAAACGCGGGCCAGGCACAAAGTAGGGGGTGAGGATACGGATGCTGTGGAGGGCGCCGGCCATGACCAGGCTGAAGGATCGGCGGATAACCGAGCGGGCCTGGTGCGGGGTGCCGTTAATGAGGGTCACGTCCGCGTCGCCTTCGCCTACCGGCAGGCCAGGGCAGGGCGCCAACTCGTCCTGCCCTTCCCGCGACCAGGTCTGGCGGAAGAGCGCGTCCAACTCGGCCGCGGCAGGACCGTCCAGGCGCACACCCACGTCCCGCCAGCGCTCCATGCTTTCGCCGAAACCCGCGTATTCGTCACCGACGTTAATGCCGCCGAGAAAGGCGCTGCACCCATCGATGACCAGCACCTTGCGGTGGTCGCGCACATCCAGCCAGAGCAGGCGGCGGAACGCGGGCGGGTTGAAGGCCAGGCAGCGGACTCCGGCCTCCTCCAACTGGCGAAAATACCTAAAGGGGGTATCGAAGCAGCCGACTGGATCGTAGATGAGGGCTACGTCTACGCCGCGGGCGGCTGCGTCCATGAGCGCCTGGGCGAAACGCGCGCCGGTGGTGTCTGCACGGACGATATAGAACTCCGCACGGATGGCGGTCTCGGCTGTGTCCATGGCCGCAAACAGGGCCGGGAAGAAGTCACCGCCGTGGGGATAGAGGATGGCCTGGTTGGCCAGGGTATGGATCGCCTGCCGCTGCCGCCGGGAGCGGAGCAGGGAGCGGAGCAGGCGCAGCGGGCCGCGGCGCCGTTTGCGTCGGGAAAATTTCATGCCTCCACCGTTGGCAGTAGCCCGCTCCGGCTTGCGGCGCCGTTCAAGTGCGGAGCAGTTCCAGGGCCGTCCATTCGTCCTGATAACGGCGGTGCGTGACTCGGCAGTCCAAGGCGGTATAGACTTGGACGAGATGTGCCTCCTGATCGCCCGTGAGTATGCCGGCGAGCACCAGGCTCCCGCCGGGCTCGGTCAGCCGGGTCAGCTCCGGCGCCATTTCGGCCAGCACGTCGTGGACGATGTTGGCCGCGACCAGTTGAAAACAGCCGACGATCTCCGCGACCGGAGTGGCGCTGAGGTCGATGCGGTCGATGAGATGGTTATGATCGATGTTCTGCCGGGCCACTGTCACCGCAACAGGGTCGTTGTCCACGGCGACCACTTGGCCGCAGCCGAACAGCGCCGAGGTCATGGCAAGGATGCCGGTGCCGGTACCAACGTCGAGCGCCCGAGCGCAGGGGTTGTGTGCAAGCCGTGTGACGATTAATTCCAAAGCCAGCCGGGTCGAGGCGTGTTGGCCGGTGCCGAAGGCCATGCCGGGGTCCATTTCGATGACCCGTTGGCCGGCGGCCGCGGCATATGGTTCCCAAGAGGGCTTGATGATGAGACCGGGAACGATCTCAAAGGGCTTGAAGTACTGCTGCCAACTGGTGGCCCAGTCTTCATCGGCGAGCGTCGTGTGCGTTGCGGGCGCCGGTTCCTGCCGGTAGAGGGTGAACAGTTCTGCCATGCGTGCCTCGACCAGACTGACCACTGCCTCGACGCTTTTCCGTGGGTGTTCCCCCCCTTCGTCGTGCAGTTCGAAAAAGCCGCTCAAAGTGACGCCGGCCGGAGTGGGCGGACTCTGCTCCACACCGTTGCCGCTGAGCACAGCGAGGAGATCGCCGGCCGCCTCGAGCAGTAGCGTTGGGCAGACAAAGGTAATTTTGAGCCACTGCCGGTCATTGTCGGTGCACTGGGATATCATCGGGAGCCTCCTGCGCAAGGAATTTGCACGGCGTGGTCAACATACCAAAAATGGGTGGGACGAGCGAGTATTTCCTCGTCGATCAGGGCCGCTACTGCCGCAATGCCAATCGTTCCCGGGCATTTGCTGATTGACAAAAACCCGGTCATGCGCTTAGTTACTCCTCTTTCTGCGGCGGTCTAGGCGTACGGCTGGACCGTCTGCACTGCGTCGCCTCTTGTTCCGGATTGCGTTATGATTGACACCTCGGGCCATCATCTTGTTTACGGAGTCCTCCTGGACTGCCTTACCGGTGAGACACTACCGGACACCGACGATGAGCGGGTACGCCAAGGACTCGCCCGCCTGCTCACGGACCAGCTCGGCTACGCTCATACAGAGTTAGAACCGCGGCTGACCATCGACACCTGCTACAACGGTATCTGTGTGCAGACGCGGATCGAGCTGGCTGTGCGGGTAGGTGACCGGCGGCTGTTCATTGTTCGCTATGGGCCCGGGTCGCTGGTGACCCGGGAGACCCCGGCAGTGGCCGCGGCGCGGGTGCTCGACCCGGATTACCGCATCCCGTTGGCCGTGGTCACCAACGGTCGTGACGCAGAACTACTGGAAACGGCCCGGGGCCGGGTGCTGGCCACCGGCATGGAGTGCATCCCGCACCGGGAGCGGGCCGAGGCGCTGCTGCGGGAATACGTGTTCGAGCCTTATCCCGATCCGGGGCAGCGCGACCGGGCGTACCGTATCCTTAATGCCTTTGATCGCGAGGTCTGCTGCGCCGGCGAGAGCTGCACCCCGACGGTAGGCATGAATACCGGCCTGACCGCCTCGGCACAACCAGGCGGACGGGACGAACGACAACACCATCACACGGACTAGACGATGGACAAGAAAGGTACCTGGAGCAAGACAAGCTGGCATAACTACACCGCCCTGCAGCAGCCGAATTGGCCGGACCGGGAGCGCTACCAGGAGATCGTCAAGACTCTCTCCCTGCTGCCGCCGCTGGTCTTTGCCGGTGAGATCCGCGACCTCAAGGCCATGCTCGCCAAGGCGGTCCGGGGCGAGGCCTTCCTCCTTCAGGGCGGCGACTGCTCCGAAGAGTTCTCCCGTTGCACCGCCCCCAACATCCGCGAGACCCTTAAGGTTTTGTTGCAGATGGCGGTCATTCTCACCTACGCCGGCAATAAGCCGGTGGTTAAGGTGGGTCGCATCGCAGGCCAGTACGCCAAGCCGCGCTCCAGCGACACCGAGATGATCAATGGCGTGGAGATGCCCAGTTATCGGGGCGACATGGCCAACTCGGCCGAACCCGACCCGCTGGCGCGCATCCCTGACCCGGAACGGCTGCTCAAGGGCTACCATCTGTCGGCGGCGACCATGAACCTGCTGCGTGCTTTTACCCGTGGCGGCTTCGGCTCTCTGCATCGGGTGCAGGCCTGGAACCAGGAGTTCGTTAGGCAGTCGCCCATGGGGCGGTCCTACGAGCGCATGGCTAAGCAGATTTCCAGCGCGCTGAAGTTTATGGAGACCATCGGCATCGCCACCGACATCCCTCAGCTCAAGGAGGCCCAGTTCTTTACCTCGCACGAGGCCCTCTTTCTGGGCTACGAAGAGGCACTGACGCGCGAGGACTCGGTTGCCGGCGGCTGGTACGATTGCTCCGCGCACATGCTGTGGATCGGCGACCGCACCCGTCAGCTCGACGGCGCGCACGTCGAATTCTTGCGCGGCGTGCGCAACCCGCTGGGCATGAAAGTTGGCCCTAACTACCAGATCGACGACATCCTGGCTATCGTTGCGCGGCTCAACCCGGAAAATGAGCCCGGCCGGATCAACTTGATTACCCGTTTTGGCGCCAACATCATTGATAAGAAGCTGCCGCCTCTGCTGCGCGCAGTCAAAAAGGAGGGGCTGAACGTGCTGTG
>JAVEYP010000262.1:0-3839 GCA_034003445.1 Desulfobulbus sp. | reverse complement strand
TTGTTGAATTGGCGTACCGAGGCGGCGCAGACATCTGTGTCGATGCTCGGGAAGATGTTGAGGACAACCTTTTTTCCTTTGTAGTCGGCTAGGCTGGCCTCGGCCAAGTCCCTCTTCACCAGCGTGAAGGCCGGGGCGGCAACATCCTTGTTGGGAAGGTTGCCAATGGTTTCGATTGCAGTGCCTTTTAGGGTGATCTGAGCCATGCTGCGTCTCCTTTTTCGTGAGTTGCGGCGTCGCTGCTGGCGCCGCCGATGGGGGTGGGACACGCCACGGATGGGCGTGCGGTCGGACGGGGTTAGTGCTGCAGAGAATAATCATTCTCCGCAGCCTGTAAAGAGAGGAAGCCGGGCAAAAAGCAGGAAAGAACGTGAGATCTCAGTTCTGCGCTGTGTCTGCGAATGCTTGCAGACAGTCGGCACACTGGCCGTGCATGACCGCATTTGTGCGCTCGACCCGGCCGGCGCCGTCCGGTGGCGGGGGTGGCTCGAGCGCGTCGAACTCCTGCCAGCGAAAGTCAATAATCGTGCCGCAGCGGTTGCAGAGAAAGTGATGGTGCGGCGTGGTAAGCGCCTCGTAACGGGCCTGGGAGCTCGTGGTCTCCAGACGGTGAAGGAGCCCCAGCCGCTCGAAGGTAGCCAAGGTCCGGTAGACCGTATCGAGGGAGAGAGTGGGCAGCCGTCTGGCCAGGCGAGAGTGCAGAGTCTCGGCGGCCGGATGGTCCTTGGCCTTGAGCAACTGCCGGTAGATTTCCAGACGCTGCTGGGTGACCTTCAGGCCGGCGGCCTTGCAGATCTGTTCGAACCGCTGGAATGCGGCCTGCGACGGACCGCTGCCTATGGAATGCGGGTATTGATAATTTTTCTCGGTCTTTGACATGTGACCTTTGTAGAGCCAAAATACCCCGGCGTCAACGAATTTCGTTGACGCCGGGGTGACACATTGTGGTTTTGACAGGGAGCCGTAATCTGAACCGGAGCCGGTTTGCTTAGCTTTGTAGGAGTTCGCGCAAGCGGTCGTAACGCACCATGCCGGTCAACCAGGTGCGGGGCACGGCCTCGACACCGTGGTGGGCGCCGAGTATCAGGCCAGCAACCAGGCCGCGCGCGGCTGATTCGCCGCCGGCCATGACATTCTCGATGAGGGCGGCGCGCGGGTCGTCCTCGTAGGTAGCGATGAGGTGGACAGCACCCGGCAGGGCCGAGGAGATACCGCAGGTCTGTCCGAACCGATCGATCACCGTGCGCGTCTCTTGGTCGGCCGAGTCCAGGCCGCTGCGGATGCGGATGTCCAGGTCGATGTCGGGTACACCCTCCTCCAGGGCTTCTTGCATGGCCTTGCGCGGTGAAGTCCCGGCGAGTACCAGCCAGGCGGTGCGAGCGATGAAGGAAGCGCCGGCGAGCACGGATGGGTTGTTGTGGGTCAGAGCGGTCTGGAGGTGCACGGCCTCGAGCAGCTGCTCTCGGTCTTGCCGGTACCACCAGAGAAGCGGTGCGATGCGGGCCGCGCCGCCAAGATCAGCAGAGGTCGAGCCGCTTTGCTCTGGTGGCAGGCCGCGCTGCCTGTTCTCCAACGTGGTGCTGGTGGCTTTGTCCACGTAGCCCTGATAGTCGGCGGTGAACAATTCCAGCCAGCGGCGGGCAAAGTCGGTCGCATCGAAGCCGCGGCACGCCGCAACGGATTCAAGCAACACCAGGGCCTGGTCACCGTAGTGGGTAAACTCGCCCCGCTTTTTACCGGCATGGAAGGAGTCCGAATGCGGGGCCTGCAGCTCCTCCACCCGGCCGAAGCGGCGGTCAATCTCGGCCGTGTCGTAGATCCAGTGTGCACCAAGGGCCAGCGAGTCGGCGGCCTGTGAAAGTAGGACGGTGGCCTGTGCAGGTGTAGTCATGGATATCCTCCTCTGAGTTGATGGTAGGTGGCTGCCTTGCGGTGGACGGCCGGTCAGCGGGCGGCACGTCGCTGCTCGCCCTGGTACTGGCGACATTCCTCCAAATAGCGGGCAATGGCCGCAGCCACCGCCGCTGGCGTGTCGACGACCTGGAACAAATCCAGGTCGTCGGCGTCAATGCATTTGTGCGTGAGCATCTCCATCCGCAGCCAGTCGATCAGTCCCTGCCAGTATTCACTGCCGTAGAGGACCACTGGAAAACGACGGATCTTCGTGGTCTGGATCAGGGTCAAAGATTCAAAGAATTCATCCATGGTACCGAAGCCGCCAGGGAAGATCACGTACGCCATGGCGTAGCGGACGAACATCAGCTTGCGGATGAAGAAGTAGCGGAAGTTGAGGATGCGGGTCTGGTAGCGGTTGGGATGCTGCTCGTGTGGCAGGGAGATGTTCAGCCCTACCGAGGTGCCGCCCGCCTCGAAGCAGCCGCGGCTGGCCGCCTCCATGATGCCCGGACCGCCGCCGGTGATCACTGCCAGTCCCAGTCCAGGCCCGCAGAGCAGGCCCGCCGTCTCTCGAGCAGCCAGGTAGTAGGGCGAGTCTTCGGTGAAGCGCGCCCCGCCGAAGACGGACACCGCCGGGCCTAAGTCGCTGAGGGTCTCGATACCGTGCACTAATTCGGCCTGGATGCGGGAGATCCGCTGGGTTTCGGAAGTTTTCAGGTCATCCATAGGTGCAAGAAAAAAGGCGAGGAGGCACGAACCCTCCCCGCCGGTATGTGTTCACGAAACGGTCGCCATCGCTGGCGAACTTCCTGTTACAGCAGGCCCTTGAAGAAGTCGTTGCCCTTGTCATCCACCAGAATGAAGGCCGGGAAGTCGACCACCTCAATCTTCCAGACGGCTTCCATGCCCAGTTCGGGGTAGTCCAGGCACTCGACCTTGGTGATGTTCTTCTCGGCCAGCAGGGCGGCGGGACCGCCAATGGAGCCCAGGTAGAAGCCGCCGTGTTTTTGGCAAGCGTCGGTGACCTGTTGCGAGCGGTTGCCCTTGGCGATCATCACTAAGGAGCCGCCATTGGCCTGGAACAGGTCCACATAGCTGTCCATGCGGCCGGCCGTGGTCGGGCCGAAGGAGCCGGAAGGCTTGCCCTCCGGGGTCTTGGCCGGACCGGCATAGTACACCGGATGCTGTTTCAGGTAGTCGGGCAGCGGCTTGCCGGCGTCGAGCAGTTCCTTCCATTTGGCGTGGGCAATGTCGCGGCCGACGATGATTGTGCCGGTCAGCGACAGGGGCGTGGACACCGGGTACTTGGTCAGTTCCGCCCGGACCTGGTCCAGCGGCTGGGTGAGGTCAATCTTCACGACCTCCGAAGAGGTCTGGTTCCGGTACTGAGCAGGGATGCGCTGACCCGGATCGGCGTCCATCTGCTCGAGCCACAGGCCGTCCTTGTTGATCTTGGCCTTGATGTTGCGGTCGGCGGAACAGGAGACCCCCATGCCCACCGGGCAGGAGGCGCCATGCCGAGACATGCGGATGACCCGGACATCATGGACGAAATACTTGCCGCCGAACTGGGCGCCGAGGCCAAGCTTGTGGGCCTCGACAAGGAGTTCCTGCTCTAGTTCCAGGTCGCGGAAGGAGCGGCCCAGTTCGTTGCCGCTGGTGGGCAGGGTGTCGAGGTACTTGGCCGATGCCAGCTTGACGGCCTTCAGACAGCTCTCCGCACTGGTGCCGCCGATGACAAAGGCGACGTGGTAGGGCGGACAGGCGGCGGTGCCGAGGCTCTTCATTTTCTCGACCAGGGCTTTCTTTAAGGTGCCCGGGTTGAGCAGGGCCTTGGTTTCCTGGTAGAGATAGGTTTTGTTGGCCGAGCCACCACCCTTGGCCACGAAGAGGAACTTGTACTCGTTACCTTGGGTGGCATAGATGTCGATCTGCGCCGGCAG
>JAVEYP010000261.1:0-3850 GCA_034003445.1 Desulfobulbus sp. | reverse complement strand
GTCACTTCCACCTGGTCTCCTGCCTTGACCTGAGGCAGGTTGATAGCTTCCTCACCGACCCGGACCACGAAGGGGTGCCCGTTGAGGCTGTGCAATCGGACCATCCTGTTTTTCAGATCAACGGCGTCCACCGTGGCCACTGTGGTCGTCTGTTCGCTGCGCTGGATGTTGAGGCTGCTCTCTTTTTTCTCCGTCGGAGCGCAGGCGACTAGACCTGTGATCAGGGCTGCTGATAGTGCTGCTTGTCCAAGTTTTTTCATACCTTTCTCCTTTTTGTTCCTGATTGTTAGTGGGATGTAGGCGGATGGCCTTTGGTCTTTGGCCGTTTCAATCTGTGCTTTTGCTTCCGGAAGCCGGCCTCGGTCCGGGCGAATCAACGTCGCCGACCTCCCGCGGCCCGGGCCTGGTTAACCCGCGCGTTCTGTCTGTTGCCCTGGTATCTTGCCTGTGCCTGCCCTTCAAGGTTGCGGGTTTTGGCGCTGCGGCTGGGCGGGGGGACGGATTCCCAACTGCCACCGCTGCGCTGGCTCCAGTTACCTTCAGTATTCTTTTTGTAGACGTTGCCGTTCCTGCCAGCATAGACATTTCCCGACTGATCGCGGGCCGTGTGCCCCTGGCCATGGGCGGTTTTCCACCCGGCCGCGCCGACCCCTGAACTGCCCTGAATTGCCGCGGCTGAACCGTAGGCCCCGGAGCGTGAACCGCCCCGGACCGATTGGTTGCCGCGCCCAGCGTAGAATCGGCCTGCCGACCCGGCCGCGGTCTCGACCCGGCCGCGTTCGGCATATGTCCCGGTTCGGGGGTTGTACGCCTGGCGGTAACCCGCGCTGCCGCCAGGCCCGGTTGCATACGCGCTGCGTGAGTAGGTCCCTGTGCGTTGATTGTACGCAGCGGTCCGGCCGGCTCCGCCATACGGGCCGTAAGCGATTTGTGCCCTGGCGACAGAGCCGCCGGCTGCATAGTGGGACACATAGCCGCCGTAACCGTGGTGATACACCGCTGCCCGGCCGTAGGAGTAATAACAGGGCGGAGGATAGCCATAGTGATTCTGGTGGTTGTTCGCAATGATGGCGCCTGCCGCCATCCCCATGCCGAACATGACCACGCCGGTCGCGGCAACATACTCGCCGCTGTAACCGGAGGTTTGGCTGTAGACGATGGTGGTCGGGGTAGCGCTCTGCACCCGGACATAGGTTACATTGTAAGCCGGATGGCTCGGCGGAATGGTATAGATCGCGGCCGGTACAATCGCGCAGTGCGCCCAAGGCCCGGTCGGTGTGGTGCTGACCAGCCAGGTGCCCTGGTTACACCAGTAATAGCCGTTATCGACCAGGAAGACCTGACTGGGTGTGTTGACCGCGTAGCTGACCATGGTGGGCGGGATGGCCCTGAAATCGGGAGGGCCGTTATAGGTCGTCTTTTCTGTGACCTTGGTCTTGTTGGTCGAAACACTGGTCGCGGTTGGCACCGAAGCGAGCAGAACGGCGTCCGCGGCCTCCCGGGTCCCTGGAACCGAGGCTTTGACAAAGGCGACTTCGCTGTCGTCGGGAATGGTGGCGAAATCAGCGGGCAGGTCGGCGCTTGCAGCGGTCCAAGGGCCGTTCAGGGCGGCCGCCCGGAACCAGCGACCGGCCACCAGGAAATAATGTTGCTGCTCGCTGTTGTGGAAAAAGAGTGGGCTGTCGGTGTTGACCACCTGCATGAGCTTGGTCCCGGCAATGGCTTTGTAGCGCGGCTCACCGTCGGTAAGAAGCAGTTCAGCAGGCTCCGTGGTTGCAAAAACAGCAGGGGCGGTAACGGACGATGCACGGGTTGGGATGTTTTTTCGCACCTCCAGCCAGTTGGCGTCTTCAGGGAGAGTCGAAAGCACCGCAGGCAGAGTTGTGGTGGCGTTCCATGGCCCCTTGACCGGATCTGTAGCAGTCAGCCAAGCCGTGCCGTTGAGCAGATAATAGTTCTGGTCGGCAGTGTCTAAGATCAGGTCCCAATTGGCATTGACTGCGAACATCAGGTCGGAGCGGCCAGGGGCCACTGGTTTGAGTTCCGGCTTGCCGAGGAACATAAGCAGGATGGCCGGGCGGCTGCTAAAGAAGATGCGCGGCGGCTGCAGGTTGACATCGACGACCGGCTGGACCGGTTGCTGTCCCGGTTCGAGGTAGGCGAGCACCCGGTCAAGGGAGACCACCATCGTCTGTTGCTGTGGGAGCAGGTCATTGACCACGTCACGCAGCCGCGCCTCTTCACTTTCAGGTAGATTGACGAAGCGGATCTCCCGCCGTACCGGCTGTGCCGTGACCTCGCGGGTCTGGTCGTTGACGATCGTCCTGGCCTCCACTTCGAGCACACCGAACCGCTCCTCCTTGACATTACTCTCTTTGACAACGAGAACGCTGCGGAACCGGATAACGGCAAACTCCTGCCAGGAATCCACCTGAGGCTGATGAACGGCTAAGCGCCTGCCACCTTTTTCCACAACTCGAGGCCAGCCGGGATCATCCGCATTGCCTTGTTGCGCCAAGGCAATCGAAGCAGGCCAAAAGCACAGCGCCAGCAGCACTATCTTAAAAAAGCAGTTAAAGTGTTGCATTCCCCCCCCCTCTAACCTCATCAATCTTCCAGCTGATCCGGCGATGATTGCGCTCCAGGAGCGACCCGGCATCGTCTGCAGCGAACCGCAACCGGAGCGCATGGTCAGCCGCAGAGTCTCGCGTGGGCCGGCCAGGTTGCCGGAGACTACCCGCGCCCTTTCTCCACGTCGTCGGGACCGCAGAGCCGTACTTTTTGCACCAATTCCAGCCCGCCGATGGCCGTTGCATCGAAGAATTCAACCACCGGAGGTGTGCGCGAGAGTTCCATCGCCTCCAGCACCCGGCAAAAGAGGGCTGAGCGCAGATGCCTCTCCATAGCGGCACGCGTTCGCCACCGCTCCATGTAGCAGACCGACCTGACCGGGCCATCATCAACCAGAGACAGTATTCCTTGACAGTCAGCGTTGGTGGCGATGGGTCCCTTCATGGAATCGAGCACCTCGACAATCTTGGCTTCGTTTTTCAGAGAGGGATACATGGTGATAAGGGTCAGGAACATGGAGTTTTCTTTGCACAAAGCGGTCCAGTCCCGCAACCCATTCAAAATCTTCGCATTTTTCTGTTTTTCTGTTTTTTTTGGTTTTCTGTCAAAGCAGCCCGGGCAGCGTGCCGCTGAGAAAGGCGAAATGCAAACCGTGGCGGGGTGAAATGTCGTCCACGCGTTCGGTTCTGATCCCGCCCCCTGCTTGTGGTGCCGTTGACACGGCAGGGCCAGTCAGGAGAAAAAGCCCCCTGCAGGCAGCGGGGTGAAAATGTGCCCTGGTGCACCTAGGGCCATTGTGGTCAGGGGGACTTGGCAGAAATGCCGAGCTTGCGCATGCGGGAGTACAAGGTGGAAGGGTTCAGGCCGAGCAACTGCGCCGCGCCGCCCTGGCCTTTTACCTTTCCGTGTACCAACTTGAGGGTTGCTTCGATGTGACGGCGCTCGACCGCCTCGATCGTCATGACCGGGGCCTGCGCAGGGGATGTCGGAGCCAGGTGCAGTTGCGACAGGTCCAGGATGCTGCCCGTGCTGGTGATCATGGCGCGTTCGATGACATTGCGCAGTTCGCGAACATTCCCAGGCCAGGAATAGGCGGTGAGCATCTCCATGTCCTGACTGGCGACCCTGTTGATCTTTCGTCCCATCCGCTGGCTAAACTCGTTGACGAACTTCCATGCCAGTGGCGAAATGTCCTCTACCCGCTCCCGCAGCGGCGGTACATGGATAGGAAAGACGTTGAGCCGGTAAAACAGGTCGCGGCGAAACCGTCCGTGTTCAA
>JAVEYP010000260.1:0-3851 GCA_034003445.1 Desulfobulbus sp. | reverse complement strand
GGACCAGGTCGCAGCCACACCGGCCCAGGAGCGCGAGCTGCGGCTCTCCGCTGACCTCCGCGGCAAGCAGAGGCAGACCAAGGGCATGGCCGAGTCCGGCCAAGGCCGCGGTCAACTGAAAAGCTGCCGTATCCTCGACGACAGCGGCGGTAAGAGCGCGACTCAGACAGAGGCGGGACAGGGGCAGTTCCTGCAGGCGGGCCAGATGGGATGAGCCGGCCCCAACTTCGGCCGCGGCAAGCCCGAAGCCGAGTTCACCCAGCCGGCAGAGGAGCGCCATGCCCTGGCCGCAAGCCTCGTTGATGGCCCGCTCGTTCACTTCCATCACCAGGAGGGCGGGCGCGACCGCGTGCCGGGCGGACACCCGCTCGAGCATAGGCAGGAAATCAACATCGAGCAACTGGTGCACGGTGATGGTAAGGGTGACCGGCACATGGTGGCGGCCAAGCTCGCTCCAGGCACGCAGGTCGGCGCAGACCCGATCGAAGATCCACTCGTCGAACTCGGTGAGCAGGCCACACTCCTCCGCGGCGCCAAGCCACTCGTCCACGGGCATGTCGCCCATCTCCGGATGCAGCCAGTGCACCACCGCGGCCAGGCCGACCGGGCCGGCCCGCCCAGCCCCAACAACGGCGAACTGCGGCAGGTAGTCGACAACCAACTGGCCTGTGTCGAGCGCCGTACGAAACTGCTCCACGCCGAGTTGCGGCCGGACACCGGACCGGGGAAAATCCTTGTGGAAAAACACGATCCGGCCCCGCCCCTGCTCCTTAGCCGCGTACAGGGCGCGATCGGCGCACTTGATCACCCCATCGATCGTCACCGCATCGTCTGGGTAGAGGGCAATGCCGATGCTTGTAGCCACAACAATTTCGTGGCCAGCGGCAACTACTGGCCGCTCCAGAGCGGCGAGGATCTTGCCGGCGACCACAGCGGCATCCTCGGGCCAGGTGATGTCGTCGAGGATGAACACGAACTCGTCGCCACCCAGCCGGGCGACCGTGTCGGACTGACGGCACTGACGCTGCAGCCGGCCGGCCACCTTGACGAGCAGGGCGTCACCAACATCGTGGCCGAGGGTGTCGTTGATCACCTTGAAGCGATCCAGGTCGAGAAAAAGGACTGCCACCCGACCGCGGCGGCGCTGTGCCTTGACCAGCGCTTGGTCGAACCGGTCGCGGAACAGCAGTCGGTTGGGCAGGCCGGTGAGGGTATCGTGATGGGCGAGCCGGTACAGGTGCGACTGGCCGGCGCGCAGCTCCTCCTCAATGCGCAGCCGGTCGCTGATATCGCGGGCCACCTCGATCACTCCATACAGGGTCCCGTCGTTGTTGCGCAGCGGCGAGACCTCGAGCTCTAAGGTGTTGTTGACTTCGTTGCCGTGGTACGGATTGTGCACAAGCCGCACCTGATGGCCGCTGGCGCGCACCGCTGCCACCGGGCAGGGGTAGCGACTATCCCGGCAGGGCCGGTAGCTATCGGCAAACAACCGGTAGCATTTCTGTCCCTGCAGCGGGCGAGTCGTGGCATTCCCGCGCAGGAGCGCAGCCGCGGCCTGGTTGATGAGCAGCAGATTATAGTCCAGGCCGATGACCATCACCGGGTCGGCGGCGCTGTCGATGATTGTTTGTAAAAAACCGCGCTCTCGGTCCACGGCTTCGTGCAGTTGCCGCTGCACCGTAACCACCGCCTCCTCGTGGCGCTTCTGGACGGTAATATCCCGATGGGTGCCGGTCATGCGCACCGGCATACCCGCCGCGTCGCGCTCCACCACTCGGCCGTGATCCAGATACCAGTTCCAGCCGCCGCTGGCATCAGCCACCCGGTACTCGATGCGATACTCGTCGGTACGGCCCTTTAAGTGATCACCGAGCACGGCCAGCACCCGCGCGCGGTCCTTCGGGTGGATGATGCGGCCGCCCGAAGTGGGATCGTCCTGACGGTAGTCGAGCAGCTGCCAGTGGTCGGGACAGGCGTACATATAGCCGGTGCGGATGTTCCAATCCCAGACGCCCGCGTCCGTGGCCTGCAGGGCGAGTTCGCAGCGCTCGCCGGCTTGACGCAGTTCCTGCTCGCGGCAAACGGCCGCCTCAGTGGCGAACAGTTGGCGCAGGGCGCGGGCCATGGCCTCGGCCAACTCGGCAACGAGTTGGAGCTCGCACTCCTCCGCCCTGAGAGCGGGCGGCGGCTGGAGAAGCAGAAAGCCAACGAGAACGGGACTGCAGCGCAGGGGGACGCACAGGGGGCTGCCGCACTCCCGGCCCCGGTCGACCCAACAGATCGCGCAGGTGCAGTCAACGCAGACGTGCACCTCGCGCTGCTCCGCGGCCAGCGCGCGCAGGCCGCAGTCTGGAAACCGCCCGCTGCGCAGCTGCGCCATCAGAAAAGGGGCGCGCTCGCCAAAACCGGCCTCGGCAGCGATCACCCCGTCGTCTTCCCGATCGACAAGGACGAGCAGGACCGAGCCATACAGGCCGCCTGCGACGAGGCGGTCGCAAACACCCTGGAGCAGGGTGGGTAGATCCCGCTCCTCGAGCAGAAAACGACAAACACCGTAGGCGGCGTGCAGGAGGGCCAGGGATCGTTTCATGGGCAGACGGACTGTGGTGTCGGCAGGGGCGGACGGGGCGGCGATGGTGGAACCTTAACCGATGCCGTAGCTCTTCAGTTTGTTGAGCAGGGTCTTGCGGCTAATCTGCAGCCGACGGGCCGCCTCGCTGCGGTTGCCGCCTGTCTCCTCCAGGGTCTTGAGAATGAGCACCTTTTCCGCCTCCTTGAGGGTGGACGGCTCACCGCTTTCTTGTGGCTCATTGGCGCCAGCCCAGCGCTGGATAGCCAGCGGCAGGGCGCCAATGTCAAGGTAGTCTCCGCGCATAAGGATCACGCCTCGCTCGATGCAGTGCTCCAGCTCACGCACGTTGCCCGGCCAGGGATAGCGGTTGAGAATGTCCATGCACTCCGGAGTGATACCGCTCACCGTGCGTTTGTTCTTGTCGGCGAAACGGCGCAGGAAATAGGTAGCAAGCACAGGGATGTCCCCATGTCGGTCGCGCAGCGGCGGCACCTCGAGTTGGACCACATTGAGACGGTAGTAGAGGTCTTCGCGAAACCGACCAGCCGCCACCTCCTCTTCCAAATCGCGGTTGGTGGCAACGATGATGCGCACGTCCACGCGGATCGTCTCTTGGCCGCCGACCCGCTGCAACTCGTATTCCTGGAGCACGCGCAGCAGTTTGGCCTGCATGGCCGGCGAGGTCTCCCCGATCTCGTCGAGGAACAGGGTACCGCCGTGGGCCTGCACAAACCGTCCCTCACGCCGACGGTCGGCGCCGGTGAAGGCGCCCCGCTCGTGACCAAACAACTCGGATTCGAGCAGGGTTTCCGCTAACGCGGCGCAGTTGACCTTGACAAAAGGCCCACTTCCCCGCAAACTCTTGTGGTGCAGGGCCGAGGCCACCAGTTCTTTGCCGGTGCCCGACTCTCCATTGATGAACACGGTCGCCTCGGTGGGGGCAACATGAGCGATCAGGTCCCAGAGTCCGACCATGGGGCCCGACGTGCCGATGATGCGGCCATCGTCCCCAAAGGGCTGCCCCGGTTCCTCGGCGGCCTCCTCCTGCTGGCGATGGCCCATGGCTACCTCGAGGGTGGTGCGCAGCCGGTCGAAATCCAGCGGCTTGGTCAGGTAGTCGTGCGCGCCCTGCTTAATGGCGGCCACTGCCGAGTCCACCGACGAGTAGGCGGTCATGATCACCACCGGGATGGCCGGGTTGATGACGTGGATGCGCTTGAGCGCCTCCATGCCGTCCATGGTCGTCATACGCACGTCCATAAGGATGGCGTCGTAGGGC
>JAVEYP010000259.1:0-3854 GCA_034003445.1 Desulfobulbus sp. | reverse complement strand
GCCGCCCTCGGTCGTGGAGATCAACAACTTTTACACCCTCACCGTGTACAACAAAGGCGCGGAGGTCATCCGCATGCTCCACACCCTGGTCGGCGAGATCGCATTCCGCCAAGGCATGGACCTCTACTTTGCACGCCACGACGGCCAGGCCGTGACCTGCGACGACTTTGTCGCCGCCATGGAGACTGCGACCGGCCTGGATTTGACCCGGTTCAAGCACTGGTACAGCCAGGCCGGCACACCGGAACTGGACGTCCAGGCCGACTGGGACGAGACCGCCGAGCAACTTATTCTGCGAGTGACGCAGACCTGCCCGCCGACCCGCGAGGCAGCGGTCAAAAAACCCTTTACCATGCCGCTTGCCGTGGGCCTGCTCGGTCAGGACGGGGCCTCCATGCCTCTTGATGGCGCGGATGAAAACGGCACCCAGGTGCTGCTCTTTGAGGAACAGGCCCAGGAGTTTGTGCTCGCGCCTGTGCCCAGTCGGCCAGTGGTCTCTTTCCTGCGTAATTTCTCGGCGCCGGTACGGGTGTGCCTTGAGCAGAGCGATGAGGAACTCGGCCTGCGTATGGCTCGAGATCCGGATCCCTTTAACCGCTGGGATGCAGGCCAGCAACTCCTTATGCGTTCCCTGCTTGCCCGTATCAACAGTGTGCAACAGGACGACCCAATCACCCTGTCAGGACCGCTGCATCAAGGTCTGCACGACCTGCTGCGCGACCGCGAGGGCGACGCGGCGTTCCTGGCCGTGGCCCTGGTGCTGCCTGCGGAGAATTGGATCAGCCAGCAGCTGGCCATGGTCGACCCGGTGGCAGTGTTCACCGCCCGCCAGCAGTTCCGCGCCGCAATCGGCCGGACCTTTAAGGAGGAGTTGCTGGAACGCTACGCCGAGTTGCGCGTGGACGCCCCCTACCACTACGACCCGGTGGACGCCGGCCAACGCTCGCTGCGCAACCTCTGTCTTGCCTACCTGTTGGCCCCGAACCCGGGCGGCCGGGTCGAAGCGGACTTGCTCCCCCTGGGCCTAACCCAGTACCGCGAGGCCGGCAACATGACCGACACCATGGCCGCTCTCACCACGGTGGTCAACGGGGACCTCGAAGCCGGCACACGACTGCTCGCGGACTTCCACGACCACTGGCACCACGACCCGCTGGTTACGGACAAATGGCTTGCCCTCCAGGCCGGCTGCACCCTGCCCGGCACCCTGGACCGCGTTCGAACCCTGACCACACACCCGTCGTTCAGCTACCGCAACCCCAACAAGGTGCGCAGCCTGATCAATACCTTTTGCACGACCAATCACGGCCAGTTCCACGCTGCCGACGGGTCGGGCTACCTGTTCCTCGGTGACCAGGTCTGCCTACTCGATAACCAGAACCCCCAGATTGCCGCACGCATGCTCGCGCCGCTCACCCAGTGGCGGCACTACGACGTGAACCGCCAACAATTGATGTGCGCCCAACTTGAGCGGATCGCAGCCCAACGGACCCTGTCCGATGGCGTGCGCGAGGTCGTCAGCCGTTCGCTCGCCTGAAGCCTACTGTCATGGCAAAGGGAAACGCAACCGGACAGGTGGCGCTCGTCACTGGCGGCGGCCAGTGCATCGGTAAGGGCATCGCCCTGCACCTGATCGCTTCGGGCATGACAGTGGTGATCTTTGACCTCGACGCTGAGGCGGCCGCCGAGACCGCAGCCGAGGCAAACGGCCGCATTACTACGCTCTCCGGCGACGTCGCCGACGAGGGAGCGGTAGCTAGGCTGCTGCTGCACATTGACCACCACTTCGGCCGGCTGGACGCCTTGGTCAACAACGCGGGCATCGCCGCGCCATTCTCTGGGCAGGTAGAGAAACTCAGCCTGGCCGACTGGAACCGGGTGCTTGGCGTCAATCTGACCGGACCCTTCCTCTGCTGCAAACATGCGGCGGCGCTGCTGCGCCACAGCCGGGGCAGCATCGTCAACATTGCCTCCACCCGGGCCCTGCAGTCCGAACCACACACCGAGGCCTATTCAGCCAGCAAGGGCGGCGTTGTCGCCCTTACCCATGCCCTGGCTGTGAGCTTGGGACCGGAGGTACGGGTCAACTGCATCAGTCCTGGCTGGATTGCGGTGGACGACTCTCAGAAGCGGTCCGCAAGGCGTGAACCGCACCTCCGCCCCGAAGACCATGCTCAGCACCCGGCGGGCAGGATCGGCCGCTCAAAAGACGTGGCCTCCCTAGTCGCCTTCCTGCTCTCGGACATGGCAGGCTTTATCACCGGCCAAAACTTTGTGGTCGACGGCGGCATGACCCGCAAGATGATCTACCTGGACGACTGACCGCTAAACCTGCACAGAGGTGCACACGGATGCAAACATTTTGGCTGCTCAGAGCCGCCCTTTTGGTCAGCCTTTTTGTCGTCGCACCCGGTCAGTTGGAAGCGACTGAAGGGACGGTTTCGCAGGTGTCAGTGACCATTGTTCACGCAAACGACGTCTACGAGATCCAGCCTGTGCAGGGCGGCCGCTACGGTGGCCCTGCACGGGTGGCCACGGTGATTGCCCGATTGAAGCAGGCCGGCGGGCCGGTGCTGACGACGCTCGGCGGCGACTACCTCTCCCCCTCGGCACTCGGCACGGCCAGGGTCGATGGCCATCCCCTGGCTGGCCGACAGATGGTCGAGGTGCTAGGCGCCCTCGGGCTGGACTGGACCACCCTGGGCAACCCCGAATTCGAAGTCGCTGAGGAGCGGTTCCGCGCCCACGTGGGCGAGGCAAAGTTCGGCATCGTTGCCGCGAACGTCGTTGACGGGCAGGGGCAGCCCTTCGACGGCGTGGTCGCCTCCACGGTCGTGCCAATGCAAACCGGCGGGCGGACCCTTCGTGTCGGTTTGATCGGTCTAACCATCAACAGCAACCGCAAGCCCTGGGTCAGCTATCTCGACCCGGTCGTCTGCGCCCGCGCCGAGGTGGCCAGCCTAGAGGGCCGAACCGACGCCATAATCGCCCTCACCCATCTCTCGCTTGCCCAGGACAGCGCCCTTGCCGTGGCCGTACCTGGAATCGACCTCATCCTCGGCGGCCATGAACACGAAAACTGGCAGATCTTCCGCGGCCCGCACTTTGTGCCTATTGTCAAGGCGGATGCCAATTTTCGCTCCCTGGCTATCGTCACCCTGCGCTTCGGCGCACCCAGTGAGCGACCGACGGTCACCACCCGACTGCAACTCGTTGACGATTCAATCCCCGCCGACCCAACCGTGGCCACACTGGCAAATCGGTGGACCGAAGTCGGTTTCGCAGCCTTCCGCCGGGACGGCTTCACGCCGGAGCGGATAATCGCCGTGACCGATGAACCGCTCGACGGGCTCGAGGCCACGGTACGAAACCGTCCCGGCCGACTGACCAACCTGATCGGTGAGGCCATGCTGCGCGAGGCAAAGAAAGCCGATGCAGCGCTATTCAACAGTGGCTCGGTGCGCATCGACGACCTGTTGTTGCCAGGACCGGTACGCGAATACGACATCCTGCGCATCCTGCCGTTCGGCGGTAACATGGTCGTGGCCACCCTGGACGGCGCCTTACTCTCTCGGGTGCTGGATACCGGGGTGAATAATCTGGGGAGCGGCGGCTACCTGCACTCCGCGGGCATCACCTGGGACAGCGGTGTCTGGCAGATGGGCGGCAGGCCTGTTGACCCGGCCGGCCGCTACCGAGTAGCCCTGACCGACTTCCTGCTCTCCGGCGACGAGGTGAACCTTGGCTTCCTCACCCGCACCCACCCGCAAGTGCATGAGGTTGAGGAGCTGCGCGACATCCGCAGAGTACTCATCGAGGAGATGGCCGTCACCTGGCCTGTACCGGCAGAGCCC
>JAVEYP010000258.1:0-3889 GCA_034003445.1 Desulfobulbus sp. | reverse complement strand
TTGTCACTGACAAATTTGAGAAAGATGAGGCTGAGCACCACGTGCTTGTACTCCGAGGATTCGACCGTGCCGCGTAGCTTGTCGGCGGTGTCCCACAGGGTCTGTTCCAAACTTTTCTGCTTTGTCTTGGCTTCTTTTTTTGCCATGCCCTTCCTTCCTTATAATGAACACGAGCTCTTGTGCAGAGAGCTTGTGGTCGTTGTCGTGGTTGTTTGGAGGTGCGCAGTGGTTGCGCAGTTCAGTTGTTGGTCCTTGCGCCCATGAAGGGACCAGCCGCGAAAACAAGGTCGCTTGCCGCGTAAAACATCGTGAAAGAGCGGGGTTTTGAGACCGACCGCTGGGCCTTGCTGGTACCGCTAGGGCCTATCTTGGCACAGGGCCCTGGAAACACCAACAAATATAGCCAGCTCTGCCACGGGTGCAGGAAACGACACCGGACAACAAAAAACCCGCACTCCTGGTCGGGGTGCGGGTTGACTGAGCATCTTGCGATGGTAGCGGGGCCAGGATATGGCGGAGAAGTAGGGATTCGAACCCTGGGTGGGGTTACCCCCACAACGGTTTTCGAGACCGTCCCGTTCAGCCGCTCCGGCACTTCTCCGCGGCCGCATATCAATACCGTTTTCCTGAACGGTCGTCAATAGTTCCATCGAATTATTGACTTTTTTAGGAGGGACGGGTACATAGCAGCCACTATTACCCCTACTGAGGAACGGCCATGCACCTGTCCAGAACGTATTCAAAAGCAGCCCTTTGTGTGACGCTCTGTTGTGCGCTGGCGCTGCTCGGTGGCTGCGCAGCGATGCATGCCCTCAAGGAGAGTCCCCGGGTGACCGTGGCCGATGTTCGCGTCCGCGACATTAAGACCATGGAGACCATTCTGGTGCTTGAGCTGCGCATCCAGAACCCCAACGACGTGGCCATCGAACTGTACGGGATCAACTGCGAGATGGAGGTCGATGGCCGTCACTTTGCCAGCGGCATTGCCGACGCCAACCAGACCATTGTCCCGCCTTTTGGGACCACCACTGTGCCGGTCAGCGTCTATGCCTCGGTGTTTGATATGGTGTCGTCGGTCCTGGACCTGATCCAGACCTCCGAGAATGCCTCGTCGCGCGGCAAACCTGTGACCTACCTGATCAAGGGTACGGTCAATGCAGGCGTGCATGGTTTTAAAAAAGAATTCCCCTTCACCAGTTCGGGCGAGCTGTCGCTTAAGGGCATAGGCCGCACCCTCAACCAGCGCCAGCGCTGACCCGCCGCTCTCTTCCTGCACAACCGCATAAAAAAAAGGGGACCATTATGGTCCCCCTTTTTTATGGTCAACGAACCGCCTACTCAGAGGCTGGCGGCGTTAAAGGTGTCGCAGTCGTTGAACCGGCCCGTCTGGTAGCCGCGTTTGAACCAGCGGACCCGCTGGGCCGAGGTGCCGTGAGTAAAGGAGTCGGGCGTTATATAGCCGCGCTGCCGCTTCTGGAGCCGGTCGTCGCCGATCTGGCTGGCCGCGTTGAGGGCCTCGTCGATGTCGCCCGGTTCCACCACTTGTCGAGCCCGATCGGCGTGATGCGCCCACAGGCCCGCAAAACAGTCGGCCTGCAACTCCGCCATCACCGAGAGCCGGTTGTACGCGGTCTTGGAGATCTGGCGGCGCTGGGCCTCCAACTGTCGGCTGATCCCCAGCAGGTTCTGGACGTGATGGCCGACCTCGTGGGCAATGACATAAGCCTGGGCAAAGTCGCCCGGGGCGTTCATCTTGTTCTTCAGGTCGCGGTAGAAGGAAAGGTCGATGTAGACCTTACCGTCGCCGGGGCAGTAAAAGGGCCCCATGGCCGCCTCGGCAAAACCACAGGCCGACTGCACTGAGCCGCTAAACAGCACCAGGGTCGGTTCCGCATAGGTCTGGCCAACGGCGCGGAATTGCTCTTTCCAGACGTCCTCGGTGTCGGCCAGCACGACCGAGACAAAATCGGCCAGCTGCTGATCCGCTTTGGTCTGCTGTACCGGAGCGCCAGACGGCCCGGACTGAGAGACCTGGACCGAGTCACCCATGTCAAGGATGACCGCAGGGTCGATACCGAAATACATGCCGACCAGGGCCAGCAGCAAAATACCGATAGAGCCGCCCTTGACCCGGCCCGGGATGCGGGACCCCCGCCGGTCTTCCACGTTCGACGATTTTCGTCCGTCCTGCCAGCGCATGATGCTTCCCCGAGGTAGAGGTTTCTCTGTTGGTTGTTCTCGTTTTTGTTGTGCACTGTACCGGCGCGCCTGCAAAAAAACAATCCGCAAACAATCACTGTGGCCAGCTGATGCGCGGGCCCTGGCTGCACAATTATATTGACAGGGGCAGTCGTTGAAATAGAGTTAAGCCCTTTCCAACCACAGCGCTCCAAAGGAGGCAGGTATGCTGAGCAAAGAGCAGGGGCAGGGGCTCTTGCGGCTGGCACGACAAGAGATTGAGGAGCAGCTCGGTATGCGGCCTGCCACTGCAGAGGGCGGCGACGACGACCCGGCCTTGCTTGAACAGCGCGGCGTGTTCGTCACGCTGCACAAAAACAAGGCCCTGCGCGGATGCATCGGCAGTTTGGCCGCGGCGGAACCCCTGGCCGAGGGTATCCGGCGTAACGCGGTCAACGCGGCCTTCCACGACTCCCGCTTCGCCCCGCTGACCTCGGCCGAACTGCCGGACCTGCACATTGAGATATCCATCCTTAGCGAGCCGCAACCGCTGACCTACCGCGATGCGGACGACCTGATCGGGCAACTCAGGCCGACCATCGATGGTGTGATCCTCCATGGGCCGCACGGCGAGCAGGCCACCTTCCTGCCCCAGGTCTGGCAACAGCTGCCCGCAGCAGAGTTATTTTTGAACCACCTCTGCCGCAAGGCCGAGCTGCCCGAGGACGCCTGGCGCTCGGGGCGGCTGCGGGTGCTCACCTACCAGGTGCAATCGTTTGAGGAACCCCGCTAAGGGCAAGGCTTTGGTTATGAAAGAACTTACGCTGCCGCCGGAGCTCTCCTGCGAGATCCGGGAGATCTACGACTCCATGGTCAGTGACTACGACGAGGTCGCCCACGGCGTCACCTTAAGCTGCGACGGCTGCCCCGACAACTGCTGCGATTCCTATTTCCTCCACTACACCTACTGCGAGTGGGCCTATCTCTGGCAGGGTCTCAGGGGTCTGGGGGACGAGCAACTCGACCGCATTCTCCACCGGGCCCGGGACTACGTTGCCCAAAGTCGAGAGATGATCCTCCGCGGCGAGCGGCCGACCATCATGTGCCCGCTCAACGAGGCGGGGCGCTGCGCCCTCTATGCCCACCGGTTGATGATCTGCCGCACCCACGGCGTGCCGGCAACCCTGACCCGTCCCGATGGCCAGTCGCTTCGCTTTCCCGGCTGCTTTCGCTGCCAGGAGATCGTCGGCGAGCGCTACGCTGTGGAGACCGAAGCCCCGGCCATGGACCGCACCATTCTTTTTCAGCGGCTGGCGCAGTTGGAATCGCGGTTCCTCGGCAACCGCCGCGACTTGCACCCCAAAATCAAAATGACCATCGCCGAGCTGATCGTCAACGGACCGCCCAGGAAGACCCGGGCAGGCCTTGAGCAGGACTGAGAAGACCCTATGGACACCTTTGTCACACAGACCAGGCAGGCCGTCATCCAGGGCGACCGCATTGACCGACAGGCCGCGCTGCGCCTCCTCGACGCGGAGCCAAGCGATCTCTGGCAAGCTGCCGACGCCATCCGCCGCCACTTTATGGGCGACCACTTTGACCTCTGTTCCATTATCAACGCGCGCAGCGGCAATTGCACCGAAAATTGCAGATTCTGCGCCCAGTCGGCCCGGCACCATACCGGTGTCAATACCTACACGGTTATCGCCGA
>JAVEYP010000257.1:0-3890 GCA_034003445.1 Desulfobulbus sp. | reverse complement strand
TACTGGGGTCCCTCGGGCAGGCGAGCCACCAATTCCGCGGCAAGGGTGTCGACGCCGCTGCCGATGAGCGCCGAGACCGGCACGATGGCGGCAAAATCGTGCAACTGCCGGTACCAGTCGATCACCGGCAGGAGCTGTTCCGGCGGCAGCAGGTCGATCTTGTTCAGCGCCAGCACGGCCGGACAACGTATCTGAGCCAGATAGCCGCGGTACTCTTCGGCTCGTCGCTCCAGCCGGGCGGGCGCGCGGTCGGTACTGTCGGCGAGGAACAAGACCACGTCCGCATCGGCAAGGCTCTCCATGGCCACGCGCACCATCTGCCGGTTCATCTCTTCGTGGGGCTCGTGCAGCCCAGGCGTGTCGAGCAGGATCATCTGGTAGTCCGGGGCGGTGACAATGCCCCTGATCCGGTTGCGAGTGGTCTGCGGCCTCGGGGTGACAATGGCGATCTTCTGGCGGAGCAGGTGGTTGAGTAGGGTCGACTTGCCCGCGTTGGGCGGGCCGACGATCGCCACCACGCCGGATCGATGCGCAATGTTGTCCATAAACGACGTCCTTTTCCGGCGAATCGCCGAAAGACAGGTACCACCGATAAAGACGGCGCCCTGACAGATTGTGAACCGCATAAAGCGGTCTAGTCAATGTATTCTCTGACTACCTTTCGGTGGTCAACTCCTCAACCGCCTGCACTTGCTCGAGATAGTGGTCTTCCTGTTCCTAGTCGCGAAGAGACATCCGAACCACTGTCTCAACACCCGGCTTTTCTTGTGCCGGGCCAGACCCTGACAGTCACCGCGAAGATTTTTCCGAAATGAGCCAAAGGACCTCTTCCTTCGCCCTTTCGGCATCTCCATAATATGAAACTTGCCTTCTTATCTGGTGTGGCTTAAAAATGGTCTCTCTTTCAATAAATCTCTGTTTTCGTGGCTGTGCTTGGCCAACCAACTCGGAGGCTTGTTCATTGTACCGACACCGTCAAACTCTTCTGGGGCCTTAGCAAAACCGAGGGTTACTCTATGGAAATTACAAAGAAATTGCATGACAAACCAGGTCAATCCTGCTATCAGCTGCACCTTACCATGACCCGAAAACTTCGCAACGTGTTCCCCTTATGATCGTTCCCGGCAGCCTTGTTGAATACATCGAGGGCGGCAGGTTTCTCTGCGCTCTGGTCACCGGTGTTGCTGACCGCAAGATCCACCTGGTCAACCAGAACGGGCGGGAGCTCAACCTGCCCCAGTCGCGCATCGTTATCGCCTCCCGCAACGTGCACCCGCAGGATGCGAGCCGCGAAGAGCTGGCCGCCGCGCTTCAACACCGCGCCAGTCGGCGCAGTGCCCTAGTCGAGACCGTGGATCTTGAGGAGCTCTGGGAGATCGCCAGCGAAGAGCCGGTGGACGAGTTCGAGGTGGACTTCCTCGCCGAGCTGCAGTTCGGTGCCGCGGTGGACGACGACCAGACCGCCGCCTTCCTGCGAGCGGTGTTTGCTGACCCACTCTACTTTAAGTTCCGCAACGGCCGCATTGTGGTGCACAGCCCGGAGCAGGTGGAGCAGTTGCAAACCCAGCGGAGCCGTGAGGCGGAGAAGGCAGAATTGCTCGCCCGAGCCGCCGACAACCTGCGGCGGCTGAGCCAGGGACAGCCAGTTCCAGACGGCGCTTGGCCGGAGCAAGACCGCGTGCTCGGCTGGCTGGAAGAGTCGGTGCTGTTCGGCAGTGACAGCCCGGACGACGAGTTCATCCGCCAGGCGATGAAGGCGGCCGGCCTGACCGGACCGCACGACGGCTACCAGGTCCTGGTCCGCGCCGGCCGGTGGGACCGGGACGAAAACCTCGCTCTGCTCAGGACCGACCAACCGGTGGCCTTTCCCGATCCCTGCCTCGAGACCCTCACCGGTCTGTGCGAGGCGACCGCCGACGAACTGCTCGCCGACCCGAAGCGCCGCGACCTGCGCAGCCGTGAGGTGCTGACTATCGATGTCAGCTCCACTCAGGACTTCGATGACGCCATGCACGTCGAGCCACAGGCGGACGGCACAGTGCTGGTCGGCATCCACATCACCGACGTCACTCACTTCGTGGCGGCGCACAGCCTCCTCTTTGACGAGGCCCGGGAACGCGCCACCTCCCTCTATTTCCCCGAGAGGCAGATTCCCATGCTCCCCGATGCGCTGTCGCTGGAGCTGTGCAGCCTGCATCTGGGCCGGGTGCGGCCGACCATCAGTGTCCTCGCCACCCTGGGCGCGGAAGGCCAAGTGCTCCACACGACCATCGTGCCGGCAGTGATCGAGGTCAAACGGCAGCTCAGCTATGACGAAGCCGACGCCCTGATCGATACCGACCCGGCCCTGGCAGCGCTCAACACGGTCCGCCTGCGCCTGCGCCAACGGCGCATCGACAATGGCGCTCTCCTGCTGTCACTGCCCGACTTGAACTTCGACATCAGCGACCGCGAGCAGATCCAGGTGCAGCTTGCCCCCATGGACACGCCGGCCCGCAACCTGGTGTCTGAACTGATGATCCTTGCCAACGGGCTGGCCGCCGATTACTTTGCCAGCCGGGAGGCACCCGGCCTGTTTCGTTCGCAACCGCCGCCGCGCAAGCGACTTATCGCCGGGGCACAGAATGCCATCGTGGACATCGCCCGGCAGCGCCGCTTCCTGGCCCGCGGCGAACTGACCACCCACGCCAAGCCGCACAGTGGCCTCGGCCTGAACAGCTACACGACCATCACCTCGCCCATCCGCCGTTTCCTTGACCTGGCCATGCAACACCAATTGGCCCACATGGTACGTGGCAAGGGCATCCTCTTCTCCGCCGATGAATGCCGTACCTTTGCCGGCCTCCTCCAACAAAAACTGTCCCGCGCGAACGCCATCCGCCAGCAGCGGCACCGCTACTGGATGCTGCGCTACCTGGAGCCGCGCGAAGGCCAACGAGTCAATGCCATGGTGCTCGGCTTAGGCCCCAAACGGGTGAATCTGATGCTGTGCGACTGCCTATTTGACGTGGACCTGCCGCCCAACCCGGCCTTTCCCGTAGAGCCGGGCGACACGATACGCATCCAGCTGGCGCGGGTGCGACCGCTGGATAATGTCCTGCGGGTGGAATGGTAGAGGGACGAGTTACGCGTACACCTCGGCGTCACGAAAACGCGGCGCCGCTTCGTCCTTGGCCGACAGGAGTTTCTCACCCTCATAGGGCCAGTCGATGGCCAGGTCCGGATCGTTCCAGATGATGGCCCGCTCGTGCTTGAGCGCGTAGTAGTCGCTGGCCAGGTAGAGGAACTCGGCCGCAGGTGAGAGGACCACGAAACCGTGGCCAAACCCCTCGGGCACCCAGAACTGGCGTTTATTGTCGGCGGAAAGGTATACCCCGGCCCAGCGACCAAAGGTGGGCGAGCTGCGCCGCAGGTCCACGGCCACGTCAAACACCTCGCCGCTGATCACCCGTACCAGCTTGCCCTGGGCCTGCTGAATCTGGTAGTGGATGCCGCGCAGCACGCCCTGCACCGAGCGGCTATGGTTCTCCTGGACAAACTCCGTGTCCAGCCCGGTCTGTTCACGCCAGCGCCGCAGGTTGAAGCTCTCGAAGAAAAAACCACGTTCGTCACCAAACACTCGGGGCTCAATGAGCAAGACCCCGGGAATTTCCGTTTCCAGCACCTTCATTGTCCAACCTCCCCGGCCCGGTCACGGCCACTGTACATGTTCTCGTAATACTGTTGATAGGAGCCGTCGAGTACGCCCGCCAACCAGTCGCCGTTGGCCAGGTACCAGTCGACCGTGCGCTCAATGCCCTGCTCAAAGGTCCAGCGCGGCGTCCAGCCAAGCTCGCGCTCCATCTTGCTGGCATCGATGGCGTAGCGGCGGTCGTGGCCCAACCGGTCAC
>JAVEYP010000256.1:0-3896 GCA_034003445.1 Desulfobulbus sp. | reverse complement strand
ACCTTTTCCCTTGCACATTCACTTGGGCACGGTAAAATTACAGGTTTTGCGCACAGCCCAACCTTTTCAATTGCTTGACAGCGGGAAGAACGATGGATTACCGGGAAACACTGAACCTGCCGAAGACCACCTTTAAGATGAAGGCCAACCTGACCCAGCGGGAGCCGCTCGTGCTCAAACGCTGGGAACGGGAACAGCTCTATCAGCAGCTGCAGCAGGCCGCGGTGGCCCGGCCGCTCTTTGTCCTCCACGACGGTCCTCCCTACGCCAACGGCAACATTCACCTGGGCACCGCCTTTAACAAGGTGCTCAAGGACATCATCCTCCGTGCCAAGCGCATGGCGGGTTTCAACGCCCCCTACATCCCGGGATGGGACTGTCACGGCCTGCCCATCGAGCACAACGTGGACCTCGAACTGGGCGCCAAGAAGCAGACCATCCCGGTGCTCAGCAAGCGGGCTGCCTGCCGAAAGTACGCCGAAAAATGGATCAAGACCCAGCGCGAGCAGTTCAAGCGCCTCGGCGTGCTCGGCGACTGGGCCAATCCGTACCTGACCATGAACTACCCCTACGAGGCGGTCATCGCTCGCGAGTTCAACCGGTTCCTGCTCTCTGGGGCCGTGGTTCGCGCCAAGAAGCCGGTCTACTGGTGCGCCACCTGCGGCACTGCCCTGGCCGAGGCCGAGGTGGACTACGCCGACCACGCCTCGCCGTCGATCTACGTCAAATTTCCGGTGGTGGATGACCTGGGTGAGGTGGCGCCGGAACTGGCTGGCCGCGCTGTCAGCGTCCTCATCTGGACCACCACCCCCTGGACCCTGCCCGCTAACCTCGCGGTTGCTTTTCATCCGGATTTCTCCTACGCGGCGGTCGAGGTGCGCGGTGAGGTGTGGATCCTCGCTAGGGAACTGGTCACCGCCTGCATGCAACTGTTCGGTATTAACAACTACCGCATTCTGGCCACCTTCTCCGCCGCCAGCCTGGAAGGAAAGAAGTGCCGCCATCCCTTTTTCGAGCGCGATTCGCTCATGGTGTTGGCCGACTACGTCACCGCCGACTCGGGCACCGGCTGCGTGCACACTGCGCCCGGCCACGGTGCCGACGACTACCTGACCGGGTTGCGCTACGGCCTTGAGGTGCTCTCGCCAGTGGACGACGATGGTCGCTTCACCGCCGAGGCCGGCAGGTACGCGGGCCAGCAGGTCCCGCAGGTGAATCGACAGATTGTCGCGGATCTGGCCGCGGACGGCTCGCTTGTTAAGGAAGTGGTCCTCAACCACAGCTACCCGCACTGCTGGCGCTGCAAGGAGCCGGTCATGTACCGGGCCACTGCTCAGTGGTTCATCTCCATGGACAACCTGCAACTGCGTGAAAAAGCCCTGGCCGCGATCAGCGAGGTACGTTGGACTCCGGCCTGGGGTCAACAGCGAATCTATAATATGGTTGAGACCCGGCCCGACTGGTGCCTCTCTCGGCAGCGCTCCTGGGGCGTGCCAATCACAGTGCTCAGCTGCGCCTCCTGCGGCGAGATCCTCAAGAGCGAGGCGGTCTGCGCACGCATCGACGAACTGTTCTTGCAAGAAGGGGCAGATTCCTGGTTCCTGCACGAGGCCGCTGATTTCGTGCCCGAGGGGGTCGCCTGCGCTTGCGGCGGGCGCGAGTTCCGCAAGGAAAGCGACATCCTCGATGTCTGGTTTGACTCGGGAACCAGTCACGCCGCGGTACTCGAAGAGCGGCCGGAGTTGCGATCACCCGCGGACCTCTACCTTGAGGGCAGCGATCAGCACCGCGGCTGGTTCCAGTCCTCGCTGCTCACCTCAGTGGGCACCCGCGGTCAGGCGCCTTTTAAGGGCGTGCTCACGCATGGCTACGTGGTCGATGGCCAGGGCAAGAAGATGTCCAAATCGGTGGGCAATGTGGTCGCCCCGCAGGAGGTGATCGACCGTTACGGCGCCGAGGTTTTGCGATTGTGGGTGGCGAGCGAAAACTACCAAGACGACGTCAAGGTCTCGGACGAGATCCTCAAACATGTCTCCGATGCTTACCGCAAGATGCGCAATACCCTGCGCTTCCTGCTGAGCAATCTCTACGACTTCGAGCCGGTGCGCGACGCTGTCGACTCGGAGGCCCTGGCTGAGATCGACCGCTGGGCGCTCACGCGTTTTGCAGAGTTGACCGAACGGATCACCCGCGCTTATGAGCGCTACGAGTTCCACGCGGTCTACCATGGGCTATTCAATTTCTGCGGGACCACTATTTCCAGTCTGTACATGGACATCCTCAAGGACCGACTCTACTGCTCGGTCCCGGATGGACCGGAACGGCGGGCGGCCCAGACCGTGATGTACCGCATCCTTGAGGGGCTCCTCCGCCTGATGGCGCCGGTGCTCTGTTTTACCGCGGCTGAGGCCTGGGAGCACCTGCATGGCCTGAAGGAGACCGATCCGCTCGAGCGCTCCGTTTTTTTTACCGCTTTCCCGAAGGTGGACGACATTATGAGCGACGCGGCCTTTAACGAGCGCTGGAGCCGGCTGTTGAATCTGCGCTCCGCGATTACCCGGGTGCTGGAAGCGGCGCGTCGGGACAAGTTAATCGGCCTGTCCCTGGACGCCGAGGTGGTGCTCCGCTTGCAAAGTGACTGGGAGGATGCCTTGGCGGGCTCCCTGCCGCTCATGCAGGAGTTGTGCATTGTCTCCAGTCTGCGTCTGCAGGCGACCGAAGACGAGGGGCTGGTCTTTGTTGGAGCGGAAGGACTCGATGGTGTGGAGATCGCGGTCCGGCCGGCGCCGGGTACCAAGTGCGAACGCTGCTGGACCTTTGCCACTTCGGTGGGCGCGGACACGGACCACCTGACCCTCTGCGCCCGGTGCGCGCGCGTGGTCCGTCAGTTGGCGGCCTGACGCAGGCACTGATGGGTACGTTTTTGGCGGTCATCCTGGCGGTCGTTGTCCTCGACCAGGCAAGCAAACTATGGATTGCGCACCACTTTGTCTTGTACGACAGCCAGACGGTGATCCCCGGGTTTTTTAACCTGACCTACCTTACCAACAATGGCGCGGCCTTCAGTATCTTGGCCGGCCAGCCCGCGCTGTGGCGCCAGGCGTTTTTTATTGCGGCCGCTGGTCTGGCCTTGGTGTTTATCGGCATCGCCCGGCGCAGCTACGCCAGCCAGAGCGGCTGGTACAACCTGGCATTGGCGTTGATTGCCGGTGGCGCCATCGGTAACCTGATCGACCGGATCAGGCTCGCTCACGTTGTCGATTTTCTCGACTTTCATGTCGGCTCGTCCCATTGGCCGGCCTTCAATGTTGCCGACAGCGCCATCACCGTCGGCGTGGTGCTCTTTATACTCAGAAACCTGGTGTTTGACCGGCGCTGACCCGCGTTGGTCCACACCGTGAGCAAGACTAGGCAGATGAAAAAAACAGCGATTATCTTTCCTGGCCAGGGCTCACAGTACATCGGCATGGGGAAGGCCTTTGTTGAGCAAGACAGCAACGCCGCCAGTCTCATGGACCTGGCCGAGCACATTTCCGGCTTCCCCATTCGTCGGCTCTGCTTCGAAGGGCCGATCGAGGACTTGACCCGGGTCCTCTACCTGCAACCGGCGCTCACCGCCGTGAATCTGCTTTGTTGGCTGCAACTGCGCAAACGGCTGCCTGGCTTCAGGCCGTCGTTCTTGGCCGGCCACAGCCTGGGCGAATATTCGGCCCTACACGCCGCCGGCGCTCTCTCCCTGGAAGACACCCTCGGCCTGGTGACGAAACGCGGCGAGCTAATGGAGCGCGAGGGCAGCACCCACCCGGGCGGCATGCGCGCCGTGGTCGGTCTGAGGCTAGAAGAGATCGAAGCCCTCCTTGCCGGGGAAACGGGCGTGGGCGTGGTGGTGGTCGCCA
>JAVEYP010000255.1:0-3909 GCA_034003445.1 Desulfobulbus sp. | reverse complement strand
CTATCTCAGCGATTTTGCCCCCAAGAGGGAGGGAGGGATGAAGATGAAGACGCGTATTGATCTGCACATGCGCAAGGACCCGGGTGTTGCCCTGTATCTGTCCGGCATGGCGCTCTTCACGCTCGGCCTGGTTTTTTATGTCTATGATTGGATTGTTCATCGAGAGGCAAACAAATAATGCACAAAAACTTCTTTCTCCATTTTCTTGGCCCGCTTGTGACCCTGCTGGCGTTAATCACGCTCGGCGGCTGCAGCGACGATCAGAACCCCTCACCTGAAAAAAACACAGATGATACCCGCCCGGCCTTTCTTCAGGTCGGGGAATTTTCAATCAATAAAATCTCGCCAACCCGGACAGAGGTACGGGACGGTGCGGGCCGGACCCTGGTGCTTATCCCGCGCGAAGCACCGATCCCTACCGATTGCGCCCCGAACCAGGTAGTGCGGGTCCCGGTGCAGCGAGTGGCCGCCTACGGCTATTTCGACATTGCCGCCCTCCGTGTCCTGGGTGTGCTGGAGCAGACCCTGGTTGGTGTGACCGCTCCCAAGGATCGCTGGTATATCCCCGAGGTCAAAAGAGGCATGGAAACCGGACGAATAGTCTACCTGGGCGATGCCAGCAGCATCGACTTTGAGCGGCTGAAACAGCAGCAGCCGGAACTGGTTTTGACCTGGGACCCTTCCATCATTCCCCTGCTGGATGATCTCCATATCCCTGTTGTGGTGACCACCACACCGCAGGCCATGTGCCTCAGTGCCCGCATGCGCTTTGTTCAGTTTCTGGCGCCATTCTTTCACAAGGAACAGGAGGCAGATGCCTATTTCTCCAGGATAGACGGGGTCCTGGGCGACATCCGTGCCCGCACCGCCGGCGCGGCCCACCAGCCCAAGGTGATGTGGGGCGACATTTACGAAAAACGGGTGATGGTCGAGCCAGGCAACGCCTGGGTGGGCGAACTGGTCGGCCTGGCGCAGAGCAACTATCAGTTCAAAGACGTGTTCGGCACCGCCTGTATCGAGATCACGCTGGAACGTTTTCTCTACTCCGGTCAGGACGCGGATATCTTCTTCACCTACCGGGGCCCAGAGTCGGGCGCCACCTCCAAAGAGGCCCTGGCCCGGCTCAACCCGCTGATCAAGAATATTGCCCCCCTGAAACAGGGCCGGGTCTATGCGCCACTACCCCACTACAACCAGTCAGCGGACAAGTTGGACGAGATTCTTACCGAAATCAGCGCCATCCTTCATCCCGAGTTCTATCCTGACTACCAGTTGCGCTATTTCGTCCAACTCCCAGAGAGCGATCCAATAGCCGTGCCCAAGGAGGTCTCCCATGGCCGTCTCTGAGCTTGACCACAATCCCGCCTCGCAGGTCACCTGGCGGCGGCCGCAGGTTGTTTTTACCCTGCTGATTGTGCTCACCCTGATGCTGATGGTGCTCAACGTCGGCATCGGGTCAATCCGTTTCACACCCCTTGAGATCTGGCAGGTCCTGATCCGTCCGGCAGATGATTCCACCATCAGTTCCATTATCTGGAACCTTCGCATCCCCCGCGCCATTGCCGCGGTCTTTGGCGGGGCGTATCTCGCTGCTTCGGGGTTACTGCTGCAGATCTACTTCCGCAATCCTATTGTCGGCCCCTACATCCTCGGCATCTCCTCAGGAGCCACTCTGATGGTTTCTTTTGTGATGTTGACCTCCCTGACCGTGGGCTGGACCCTGTTGTCTCCCTTTATTTCCACCCTGGCCGCCTTTGCCGGGGCGTACGGCGTGATGCTGGTCGTGCTCGCCATTGCCACCCGGATCAAGGGCGGGGTCACCCTCTTGATTGTCGGCCTGATGATGGGCTACCTCTGCAGCGCAGTCACCGCCATCCTCACAGCTCTGGCAGAGAAAGAAAAAATCAAGGGTTTTGTCCTTTGGCAGCTGGGCAGCTTTTCCGGTTTCAAATGGAACGAGATCGGTATCCTGCTGGTCTTTGGTGGCGCTATTCTGACCCTCCTCTACCTGCAGAGTAAACCGCTCAACGCCTTTCTCCTGGGTGAGGAATATGCCGCATCCATGGGGGTCAATATCCGTCGCTTCCGTTTGCTGATCCTGCTCTGCGCCTGCGCCCTGGCCGGGATGATCACCTCCATGGCCGGCCCGGTGGCCTTTATCGGCATGGCGGTCCCCCATATGGCCCGGCTGGGTTTTGGCACCTCGGACAATCGTATCCTCATTCCCGGCGCCTGCCTGATGGGCGCGCTGGTGGCCAGCCTCTGCGACCTGATCGCCCGCACCGCGCTCTCGCCGGTCGAGCTGCCGCTTTCGGCGATCACCGCCTTTTTCGGAGCCCCCATTGTCATCGCACTTCTCTTAAAACGAAGGGTCCAACTATGAGCACCTCAGCGAGAAATCCAGTGATCAGCGCTCGAAAATTGAGCGTAGGCTACAAAAATAAGTCGGTGCTGCACGAGCTCGACTTTGATTTCGAGGCTGGCCATTTCATCAGCTTGCTCGGGCCCAACGGGGCCGGCAAAACCACCCTGCTCCGCACCCTTTCCCGCCATCTCCTCCCCCTTGCTGGCGAGGTCTGGGTGCAGGGCAGGCCCCTGGCCTCCCTGTCGGCCATGGAACTGGCCCGAATTATGGCTGTGGTTCTCACCGATAAGGTAGCGCCGCCGCTGTTCACCGTCTTCGAGTTCGTCGCACTGGGCCGTTACCCCCACACCGACTACCTCGGCCGCATGGGGGAGGCCGACCACCAGGCGGTGGTGACCTCCCTGGCAGCCGTTCATGCGGCTGATCTGGCGCATCGACCCTTTACCGATCTCAGCGATGGCGAGCGCCAGAAGGTGCTGGTGGCCCGGGCCCTGGCCCAGGAACCGCAGGTGCTGCTGCTGGACGAGCCGACCATTCATCTCGACCTCAAACACCGGGTAGAGGTCATGGCCATCCTGCGCGATCTGTGTCGGTCCAAGGGCATCACCGTGGTGGCCTCCCTGCACGATGTTGATGTAAGCGCCAAGGTCAGCGACCGGGTGGCCCTGATCAAGGACGGCGGGCTGCTGAACTGGGGCCCGCCTGAGACGGTCCTCACCCCAGAGGCGGTGGCCGGTCTCTACGATTTCGACAAGGCCGAGTTCAACTGCCATCTGGGCGGCATCGAACTGCGGGGTGACTCTGACCAGGGCCGGGCCTTCGTGGTTGGCGGCATGGGCAGTGGCACCCTGGTCTACCGGATGCTGGCCAAAAAGGGCTTTGCCATTACCACGGGCGTGATCCACACCAACGACCTCGACTGCTATGTGGCCAATGCGCTCGGTGCTGACTGTGTCACGGTTCCCCCTATGGAAACACTGACCAGTGATGCCATGGTTCGAGCCGCTGACCACATGGCTGCCTGCGACTTGGTCATTGATTGCGGATTTACGGTTGGGCCAATGAACCTGGCCAACATGGAACTGCTGCAATCAGCACTGAACCAGGGAAAGACCGTGCTCACTCTGCGCAAAAATGATCACCAGGCCGCGGCCGACTCCCCCGGCAATCGTTTTATCCGCTGTGACGATGCCAGCCAACTGCTGGCCGCCCTGGATCGTTTCCAAGCGGACAACGCCTGCCACCCTCAACTCCTGGAGGCCTAATGAACGCCCTTTCCCTGTGCTATTATTCCGCTACAGCCACTGAAATTCCGTCGTTGAGCGAGGGAGTTCGCCTCTATCAGGCCGATGGCGGGCAGCTGAAAGTGCATGCCCGCACCCAAGTGCAGCTCTTTGATGAGAAGCGGAGGCAGGCCTTTGTCCGTGAGGCCCTCACTGCCCAGGTGCTGATACTCTCCCTCCATGGCGGGCGGGCTTCGTTTCCTGCCTTTGACCTGCTGCAGGAGACACTGGAACAGGTCCCAATGGACAAACGGCCGCTCA
>JAVEYP010000254.1:0-3916 GCA_034003445.1 Desulfobulbus sp. | reverse complement strand
CAGCAGTTCTTGTCCCAGCGCCAGCACGTCTTTATCGATCATCCCTCCCCCTTGCAGAATCCGGTCCGCACCGTACACAAAAACACCATGAAACCCAAGCGGCCACCGCGGCCGCGGCCCAGGTCCGGGCGAGGCGCCTTTACAAGGCCCGGCAAACTGATTACATAGGGTAAAAAAGACGCTAGGCCCCAATCCCGAGACAACCGGTGCCACCGCACCACTGCAGCAGATAACTCCCATGGCTATCCGAACCAACATTACCCATCCCCCCCCGGTGCTCCGCCAAAAGGCCGAGAAAGTCACCGAGATCGACGACGACCTGCACACCCTCCTCCGGGACATGGCTGAGACCATGTTCGACGCCCCGGGCGTCGGTCTGGCTGCCAACCAGATTGGCGTGGCCCGGCAGGTGGTGGTACTCGACCGCTCCCCCGGCGACGGCGAGCGGCGCTACCAGGCCTTGGTCAATCCGGTGCTGTCCGACGGAGAGGGCAGCATGCTCGACGACGAGGCCTGCCTGAGCGTGCTCGAGTGCTACGCCAAAGTCAAACGGTTCCGCAAAATCCACGTCCTTGCTCAGGACGAACAGGGCAACCTACTGGAATTCGACGCCGAAGAGCGATTCGCCCGTATCATCCAGCACGAGGTCGACCATCTCCACGGCACCCTCTTCATCGACCATCTCAGCTCGCTCAAGCGCGCCCTGTACAAAAAGAAATTGAAAAAAATCCTGCGGGAACAGGAATGAGCGCGCCGCTCACCATCGTCTTCATGGGCACGCCGGATTTCGCCGTGCCCTCGCTCCAGGCCCTGCTGGACGGGCCGGACCGGGTGGTGGCAGTAATCAGCCAGCCCGACCGGGCCAGCGGCCGCGGCCGGCAGGTGAACCCGCCGCCGGTCAAGGTGTTGGCCGAGCAGGCTGGCTTGACGGTGTTGCAACCGGAATCAGTGAAGACACCAGCCTTTCTTGAGGCCATTGGTGCCTATGCGCCGGACCTGCTGGTGGTGGTGGCCTACGGACGCATCCTACCCGGTCCGCTGCTCCGTTTAGCGCGGCTCGGCGCCCTCAACGTGCACGGTTCGCTGCTCCCCCGCTACCGGGGTGCGGCGCCGATCCAGTGGGCAGTCATCAACGGCGAGCGTGAAACCGGCATCACCATCATGCAGCTGGACGAAGGCATGGACACCGGTCCGGTCCTCCTGTCCGCGGCTACGCCCATCGGACCGGAGGAAACGGCTGGGGAACTGTTCACGCGGCTGGCCGCTCTTGGCGGCAGAACTCTGGCAACCGCGGTCAACCGGTTGCGGCAGGACGACTTTGTGCCTGTGCCCCAGGACCACACCCAGGCCACCCTCGCGCCCATGCTCACCAAGAAACAGGGCCACCTCAACTGGAACCGGCCGGCCAGCGAGTTGCACTGCCTGATCCGCGGCCTCGACCCCTGGCCCTCGGCCTACGCCTTTCTCGACGGCCTCCGCGTCCGCCTCTTCCGCCCCGAGGTGGTACCGCAACGCGCCGACGTGGTGCCCGGCACCATCAGCCACGCCGACAAGGATGGGCTGATGGTGGCCACCGCTGATACCTGGTTGCGCATCCGCGAGATCCAGCCCGAGGGCAAGAAGCGGATGCCAGTCTCCGCTTACCTGCACGGCATGCCCATCCCCGCCGGGACGCGGCTCAACTGATGCGCACCGCCTACCTGGATTGCTTCTCCGGGGTGAGCGGCGATATGCTGCTCGGTGCCCTGCTCGACACTGGCCTGCCCGAAGCGCATCTGCACGAGGTGGTGGCCGCACTCCAGCTGGACGGCGTCACCCTCGACATCAGCCGCCGGGTAGTGCAGGGATTTGCCGCCACCCGCGTGCACGTCCACATCCCCCACCACGATCACACCCATCGCCACCTGGCCGAGATCGCCACCCTGCTCGCCCGGGGCAGCCTCAACCCTGCTGTGCGTACCACCGCCCTGGCTGTGTTCACCCGTTTGGCCAAAGCCGAGGCCGCAGTCCATGGGACCACGCCCGACCGTATCCACTTTCACGAGGTCGGCGCGGCCGACGCCCTGGTGGACATTGTCGGCACCGTGGCGGGGCTGGCCTGGCTCGGGGTCGACCGGCTGGTCTGCTCGCCCCTGCCCCTAGCCAATGGATGGGTAAACTGCGCCCACGGGGAAATCCCCCTGCCTGCACCCGCGGTCTGCCAGCTGCTCGCAGGCGTGCCAGTGTACGGCGACAACCTTTGCCAGGAACTGGTCACCCCCACCGGCGCCGCCTTGGTCTGCGAATTGGCCGCCGAGTTTGGCCCCCTGCCACCGATGCGACTCGATTCGACCGGCTACGGCGCGGGTGCGACGGAGCGAAGCGATGGCCGCCCCAACCTGCTGCGACTGCTGCTTGGCCAGTCGTTCGAGGCTGGAGAGGCTCAACGAATTGAGGTGCTGGAAACCCATTTGGACGACTGGAACCCCGAGTTCTGGCCCTACCTGAGCGCCCAGCTGATGACCGCCGGCGCCCTGGATGTCTGCCTGGTGCCCATGCACATGAAAAAGGGGCGGCCGGGCTTTCTGCTGCGGGTTGTCGCCGCGCCAGCCACCTGCCAGCAACTGATCGAGATGGTGTTCAGCGAAACCACCGCCATCGGCCTGCGTCGGCGCAGCGAGGAGCGGGTCACGCTGCCGCGTGAAACGGTCAGCGTAACCACCCCCTGGGGCGTCGTGGCGGCCAAACGGGTGCTGACCCCGACGGGCGCGGTCCTCACGCCAGAGTACGAGGCCTGTCGCGCGGTGGCAGAGGCGCACCGGGTACCGTTGCGCACGGTCTACGCCGCGGTCCGCCGCTCCACTAGCAACGACTGAGGGAGAGAAGGTGGATCGGCTCCTGATGTTCATCGCCACCGGCGCAGGCAGCGGCTATCTGCCCAAGGCCCCCGGCACCTGGGGCTCAGCAGTGGGTCTGCTGCTCTGGTGGCCGCTCGCCCGGCTGAGCCTGACCGCCTACCTGGCCGTGGTCGCCCTGCTGTTCGTCGTCGGCGTGTGGAGCGCCGGAGCCGCAGAAAAGATCCTCGATCGGGGCGACCCCGGAGTGGTGGTCATCGACGAGATTGTCGGCGTGCTCATCGCCCTGGCCGGGACCCCGCTCCACCCCGCGACAGCAATCGTCGGCTTTGCGCTGTTCCGACTGTTCGACATCACCAAGCCGTTCCCGGTCGGCTGGGTCGACCGCCACCTGCACGGCGGTTTAGGCATCATGCTCGACGATGTGGCCGCCGGCCTCTATGCCCTGCTCGTGCTGCACCTCGGCCTGCGGTTGCTAAGCTGATCCGCGCGGACGCCATGATTGGGGTCATCGACTTCCACACCCATGCCTTTCCCGATCGGGTCGCGGCCACGGCCATCCCGGCCTTGGAGAAGGAGGGCAACATCTGCTCCCACCTGGATGGTACCGTGGCCGGGCTGCTCGTCTCCATGGACCATGCCGGCATCGACCGGTCGGTGGTCTGTTCGATCGCCACCCGCCCCGAACAGTTCGCGCCCATCTTCCGCTGGTCGCAGGACATCCGCTCCCCGCGGATCGTCCCCCTCCCTTCCCTCCACCCGGCCGACCCGGATCTGCTCCAGCACCTCGATCTCATTCACGCGGAAGGGTTCAAGGGTATCAAGATGCACTGCTACTATCAGAATTACCTGCTCAACGACCCGCGCCTTGACCCGCTGTACGCGGCACTGGTGGACACGGGCATAATCCTGGTGATTCACGCCGGCTATGACATCGCCTACCCTCGGGTGCGCAAGGCCGATCCAGGACGGATCCGCGCCGTCTGCCGAAGGTTTCCCGGCCTCAAACTGGTCGCTACCCACTTGGGCGGCTGGGATGAGTGGGAGGAGGTGGAAACACTACTGGTAGGGGAGCCGGTCTG
>JAVEYP010000253.1:0-3930 GCA_034003445.1 Desulfobulbus sp. | reverse complement strand
GCTCAGTTGATGACCATGTTCGACGTATTCGAAGACTCGGTAGGCGAGTAGTGAGAGGTGGATTGTGAGAATGACGGATTTGAAGCAGGTAGTCGACTATCAGCTTTGTTGCGGTTGTGGCCTATGCGCTTATCTTTACCCTGAAAAAATCCGCATGGCCGACGCTCCCGCCTTTGGCCGAAGACCAAAATTTACTGAGGAACCAGCGGAATCAAATACGTTCTCCTTTGCCTTAGGTTTATGTCCCGGAGTCAGTTTGTCCCATACGACCGAAACATTTTTCAAGCAGGGGCGGATTGAATCACTAGCCGACCATTGGGGGCCGGTCCTTGAGGTCTGGGAGGGGTATGCGACTGACCCTGAAATTCGTTTTAAAGGTTCGAGTGGCGGTGTTTTAAGCGCCATTTCCTTGTACTGCCTTGAGCGGGAAGGTATGCACGGAGTGTTGCATACCACGGCAGACGACCAAAGACCGTATTTAAACAAAACAATCCTGAGCAGAAGCAGAAATTCACTTTTGGCTGCGGCAGGTTCACGTTACTCTCCGGCCAGCCCCTGTGAAGGTCTACAGGAAATTGAGCACGCACTAGCACCTTGCGTTTTTATTGGAAAGCCCTGCGATGTCGCCGCAGTACAACGTGCACGAAAACACAGACCTGCGTTACACACCAAGGTTGGGTTGACGATGGCCTGCTTCTGTGCCGGCACCCCATCAACCAACGGCACGTTGGCAATGCTCCGGCAAATGGGAATTGATTCTTTGGATGAATTAGTAACTCTCCGTTACCGGGGGTGTGGTTGGCCGGGGAAAACAAGGGCAGAAAAGAAGACAGAAATCGGCACCACGAGCACGGAACTGACCTATGAACAGTCATGGGGAGATATTCTGCAAAAGCATCGCCAGTGGCGTTGTTATATCTGCCCCGACCACACGGGAGAATTTGCCGACATAGCAACGGGAGATCCCTGGTACAGAGAAAAAACAAAAAATGAACAAGGGCGTTCATTGATCGTAGCCAGGACTCAACTAGGGCAACACATTGTCGAGAAGGCTATTGCGGCTCATTACCTGACAGCGGAAAAGGTGGACCCGCTCTTTCTCCCGGCTTCGCAGCCGAATTTGTTGAAGACACGTGCTATGCTTTGGGGGCGGCTCATGGCGCTCAAACTGTTTCTTGCGCCCTGCCCGTGCTATGAAGGTTTTGCTTTGGCAGGGTCATGGAATAGAGAGCTTAGTCTTAAAGAAAAAATGCAATCTCTTTTAGGCACCATGAATCGTATTTACAAAAAAAGATTGAAAGAAAGGCAGCACCTTTCTTTTACCGTGTAATCAATAGACCTAGACGACTATTATGGTAGATGTCAGCATAATCATAATCAGCTACAACACCAGAGAGATGACGTTGGCCTGTCTTCATTCAGTGTATGAGCAGACGAAGGAAATTTCCTTTGAATTGATAGTTGTTGATAACGACTCCAAAGATAATTCAGCTCAGGCGATTACAAAAGGTTTCCCCGACCTCAACCTTATTTCCTCCAAGGAAAATATCGGTTTTGCTCGTGCTAATAATCTCGCCGCAGAGATAGCAAAAGGAGATTTCCTGCTGCTTCTTAATCCGGACACAGTCGTGCTGAATGGAGCCATTCAGAAACTTCTTGCCTTTGCTCGCAAACATCCTGGCAATCGCGTGTACGGAGGAAGGACATTATTCGGGAATTTTACGCTGAACCCCACATCCTGCTGGAAGAAGCCGACGCTTTGGAGTCTTTTTTGTTACGCAACCGGCATGGTGTCTATTTTCCGAAGAAACGCACTGTTTGACCCAGAATCCTATGGTCCTTGGCAGCGCGACAGTGTTCGGGAGGTAGATATTGTCACCGGCTGTTTTCTGTTGATAGAAAAGAAATTATGGGGCCAGCTTGATGGCTTTGATCCTCAGTTCTTCATGTACGGTGAAGATGCTGACCTTTGCCTCCGGGCTGCTCAAGAAGGTGCTCGGCCAATAATAACGCCAAATGCGACCATTGTGCACTACGGTGGTGCATCAGAAAAAGTGCGTGCTGATAAGATGATCCGTCTTTTTCGAGCCAAGGAACAATTGATCAAGAGGCACTGGATATCGAGTCCCGCTCTATTAGGGAAATCCTTGTTACGTTTTTCCGTTTTGTCCCGGATGGTAGCTTGTACTTTTCTAAATAGTATCAGTCCCAGAAGATTTGGAACTAAACTGGAAAGTTGGCGGGAGATTTGGCAGCGCCGCAAAGAATGGCAGTCATCATGATGGGTCTTAACTGTCTCTCATTCCTAATGCGCAGTTTACCTTCCGATAAATTGGGGACTTTCTAATGATCTCCATCATAATCCCTGCGCATAACGAAGAAAAGGTCATCGTCGCAACCCTTGGCGAACTGATAGCTGGTGCGACCAGTGGAGAACTCGAGGTCATAGTCGTCTGCAATGGCTGCACCGACAAGACTGTTGAGATTGTTACTTCTTTTGGGCCGGCAATCAAATGCATCGAAACAGATGTACCGTCCAAAACGAATGCTTTGAATTTGGGTGACATGGAGGTTAGCGGGTTTCCCCGTTTCTATCAAGATGCAGACGTGATTCTTTCGCTTGACGCAATCCGGCAAGTTGCTCAAGTGTTGCGGTCCGGTCATTTTTTAGCGGCCTCTCCTCAGATGCGCATGGAGTTGCGAGAAGCATCCTGGCCAGTACGGGCGTATTATGAAGTTTGGCAGCAATTGTCTTATGTCGAGGAGGGAATGATCGGCGCTGGTGTCTATGCCCTGTCAAAGGAAGGCCGGGAGAAATTTGTTAAATTCCCTCAGATTATTGCTGATGACGGCTATATTAGAACCCTTTTTCAAACCAATGAACGAACATCGGTGGATTCCTGCCATTCCTTGGTTCGTGCTCCTAGCACCCTTAGTGGACTACTCAAGATCAAAACACGGAGCCGCCTGGGTTGGTATGAATTGAAGAGGAAGTTTCCTGAGTTGATGCAAACTGAAAAAAAGCATTACGGCAATGCCCTCCTCGGATTATTGAGCAAAGTTCACCTATGGTCGAAGATTCCAGTCTATCTGTTTGTTAATCTGCTCACCCGCTTTCGCGCAAAGAAATATGCTCAATTGCAAGGCTTCACGGGCTGGGAACGTGACGATTCCAGCCGAAGTATCAGATAGTGGTTAGACAAAATTTAGTATTGTTTGGTGAGGGCCAGCCATGAATAAAAAAATATTGTTGGTAGCCTCTTCAGGCGGTCATTGGGTGCAATTAAATCGCCTACTTCCCGCTTTTGAGGGGTACGAAAAAATTTTCATCACTACCGATCCCAAATACCGATCAACCGTGGGCGACAACAGATTCCTCCTGGTTCCGGATGCCAGCCGATGGAACAAGCTGCGGGTACTTTGGCTGGCTCTTATAACGCTGAAACATATTCTAGCCGTCCGTCCAGACGTAGTCGTTTCGACCGGAGCGGCGCCTGGTTTTTTTGCTATTCTTTTTGGGAAAAAGCTGGGATCAAAAACCATTTGGCTCGATAGCATTGCTAATGTCGAGGAGCTGTCAATGTCGGGAAGGATGGCTGGAAAATATGCGGATTTATGGCTGACCCAATGGGACCACCTCAGCGCTGAAAACGGACCTCAATTTATAGGGTCTGTTTTATGATTTTCGTGACTGTTGGAGAACAATTACCCTTTGACCGCTTAGTGCGCACCGTGGACGAGTGGGCTGCGGAATCTGGAAAACAAGTTTTTGCCCAGATTGGCAAGTCTGAGTTGAAACCATCTCACATTGAGTTCAAGGAACTTCTTGACCCTGAAGAATTTAGGGAGAAGATGTTGTACTCTGAGATTATTGTTGCCCATGCAGGAATGGGGACAATAATATCGGCCATGGAAGAACGCAAACCCATA
>JAVEYP010000252.1:0-3950 GCA_034003445.1 Desulfobulbus sp. | reverse complement strand
CCGCCTGCGACGCGGCCGCCGCCGCGCAGAAGACAAAGTCCTCCCGGGTTCGGGCGACCAGCAGGTCGTGGTCAACAAGTTCACCGCGTTCCAGCCCCCGGATCAGCCCTTCGAAACGCTCCACAGTCGCTGTCATAGCGGCCACGAGCAGCGGCTGCAACTCTACCCCGACCGGGAATCGATCCATGGCGGTTTCCATACAGGCCGCCATGTGAATGAGGCCATCCACGCCGGCCGCGGCCGAGGCCTCGCAAAAAAGATGCACCAGACGCCGCATCTGCGCCCAGGCCAGCCGGTCTGCCGGGTTGACCTCCAGGGCGTGGATAGCGTCAATGAGCAGCGGCAGGAACGAGCCCACCTCTCGCAGGTATTCGGCACGGAATTCATTGGTCTCTAGACGCGACATCAGTCCGTGTCTCCACAGGGTGCGTCGATCTCGAGCCGTCCGTCCAGAGCATTCCGCCAGTTCCGGAAGCGCAGGACGCTGTCTAACCGTTCACTGTCCAGCAGGAGGATCTCCCGGCCCGTTGACCTGAGCACCTCGTGCGGCTGGCCGGCCAGTTCCAGATGCAGGGGCGGCTCGGCGGCGGTCCCAAGGAACTCCTGGTCGTCAGGACGGACAATGGTGCTGGCTCGCTCCACTGCCAGACAGCAGGCCAAGTCCGGTCGACGGAAGAACAGGTACGGTTTGCCAGGCCCGGTCCTTGGGGCTGCCGACAGTTCAAGAAGACAGGCCAAGTCCACCACCGGGAGTATCTCTCCGCGAATGTGCATGATTCCGTAGATCCAGCGGGGTAGGTTTGGCAGGGGCGCGACCGCTACCAGCCGGCCGGTTTCCTGGACATCGGCAAGCGGCAGGACCAATTCCCTGCCAGCGAGCAGAAAGGCGAGGTAGGGGGTCGTATCGGCCGAGGTTGGTCGTTGGACGTCGCGAGCCGCCTCGCGGACCAGGACGGGTCTGAGTTCGCTCCCCATGACGGGGAGCAGGGCCGGCAGGGAGGCGGCCTCCTGGTCAAGGGACAATGGTGGGCTGCGGTCAACCATGTGGCGCTCTCCCCGAAAAAAAAACGGGCTCGCGACGGCGAGGCTCAGAGATGCTTTTCGATCTCGGCAACCATTTGGTCCGGATCAAAGGGTTTGGTCAAATAGGCGGCTGAACCCGCCAAACGGCCCCGCACCCGGTTTAGGAAACCGCCTCTACTGGTCAGTAAGATGACCGGAATATTCTTAAATTGCTGATTTTTCTTGATAACCTCGAGGATTTGGTAACCGTCCATCTGAGGCAGGACAACGTCGAGCAGAATCAGATCCGGCCGTTCCTGACTGAGGCGGCTCAGCGCCTCGAGACCGTTGGCCGCTTCGGCGACTCGGTAGCCATGGCGGTCAAGGGTGATGCTGATCACCTTGCGAGTGGTGGCACTGTCCTCAACCACCAGCACTAGGCGGGCGCTGTCGCTGTGGGCGGCCTGGGGCGGCGCAGAGGCTCGTACCGCGGGCGGCGCGTCCGGGCCGGACCTGTGGGCTAGGTGATCGAGCAGCAGTTTGAGTTGATCGGCGAACACTTTCTTTTCCGGAGCGATCTTTGCCGCCTCAGCGAGGCACTGCAGGGCCTCCCGGTACAAGCGGCTGTTAAGGGCAGTGAGGGCAAAACAATAGAGAGCGGACAAATTGCGCGGGTAGCGTCGCACCATGCGTAGGTAACGTTCCCGGGCCTCGGCCATGCAGTGCGAATCGGCGATCGGTGTGCGAGCAAGCGTCTCCGGGCTAATAATCAGGTGCCCCCGGCAGTAAGGGCAGGTGGTGGTGAGACGGTTCAGTGGCGCCCAGCAGAAATAGCACTTACTGACCACGTTGCCGCTCAGATGGACTGCGGCCGTCTCGAATTTCAGCCGTTCATGGCGGACCAGCGCATTACTGGAGTCAATTACGGCCGCTGTATCCAGTGCCTTGCGCATGATCTCGGCGTTGCCCTGCACCCGAGAATACCACACCCAGCCGACCGTATCGGTGCGATGATATCTCAAATACTGGACCAAATCCTGGTGCGCCTCTCGGTACTGCTGCAATTGCGCCTTGTCGATGGCCCCGGCAAGCAGGGTCTGGCCCGGCTCGTCGAGTGCGCTGCGGCGCTCGTCCTTGAGCCGCGAGGCCTCGAGGAGGATGTTGATGAGTGAGCGGTCAATGGCCCGGGCGCGTGGCCGCAGCTGCAGAAGTTCAATCTGCACCTCATCCCAAAGAAGGATCTCGTTAGCAGCCTCCAGACCCTGCAGCGTCTCGATTTCGGCATCGATCAACTCGCCCTGCTCAATATCAAGAAGACCAATGCGGTCCTCCTTATGCACCTGGAGGGTCTGAGACTTTTTCTCGAGGGAAAAAATCTGCAGGACGTTCTCCAGCGAGAAGCCTTCAATTTTCTGAGTAATGGTTGCCATTCGCCTGTCTGCTGATACTTGCCGTCCTTGTCCGCAGCAGCCGCGCAACCCGGAAAAGTCGGCCTGTTGGGCGCAGGAAAAGGACGGTGCAACGAGGGCGCATCAGCCCCCTGTGAGAAAAGTGTGCGAGAAAAAAAAAGAAAAGGCAAAAGGAAAATAACTGGGTAGGAAACGGGACGGCCGGCGCGACCAGGCTGCTGGAGGCGGCCGGAATGCGCATTGACTTTGCGGCGGAACGGCTTTGGCGACCGCATAACGGCGTACCGGTCAGTCAAGCACCTCGGCCAGCATCGCCTCGACGAGATCGAGGCCGCCGTGCCAGAAGGTCGGGTCATTGAGGTCAATGCCAAAGGGCTGGAGCAACTGCTCTGGCGAGCGGCTGCCACCGGACCGCAACAGATCGAGATAACGGTCGACAAACGAGGGTCCCTCCGCAAGCGAACGGGCGTACAAGGCGAGCACGAGCAGTTCACCGAAGGCATAGGCGTAAACATAGCCCGGTGTGGCGAGGAAATGCGGGATATAGGCCCACCAGAGCCGGTAGTCGTCCCGCAGGGTGATCGCGTCACCGAACATCGGCCGCTGCGTTGCCAGCCACAGCTCGCCAAGCTGCTCCGCGGAGAGTTCGCCCTGCTGCCGCCGCCCCTCGTGCATGGCCTCCTCGAACCGGTGCATGGCCACCTGCCGAAAAACGGTGGCAAAGATCGATTCGAGCTTCTTGCAGACAAAGGCTCTGCGTGCCTCCGGGCTGGCGATCAGCGCGACCTGGGCCTTGAACACGAGCAGCTCGGCGAACACTGACGCGGTTTCGGCTAGAACCAACGGTGTATCGCTGTTATACAACCCCTGGCCCGCGGCCAAGTACTGGTGAACACCATGGCCAAGTTCGTGGGCCACAGTGGATACGTCGCGCAGGTTACCGGTATAGTTGACTAGGATGTACGGGTGCGCATCGGGCACGCAGGGATGAGCAAAAGCCCCACCCCGCTTGCCCGGCAGCACTGGTGCGTGGATCCAGCGCTCCGCGAAAAATCGCTCACCAATGGCGCCCATCTCCGGCGAAAAGGTGGCAAAGGCGGAGAGCACGATCTTGCGGCACTGGTCCCAGCTCACCTGCCCCTCCTCGCCGCCGGGCACCGGCGCATAGCGGTCGTAGTCGAATAGTTCGGTGTCGCCGAGCAACTCCCGCTTGCAGGCGTAATAGCGGTGGACGATGTCGTAGCGAGCGGTGACGGCCGCCACCAGCGTGTCTACAGTGTGGTCTTCGAGTTCGTTGGCCAGGTTACGGGCGCTGATCCATGATGGGTAGCTTCGCAGCCGGTCGTCTAACATCTTCTCAGCGGCCAGAGTATTGAAGATATGGGTGAGCAGATGGAGGTTGGTGCGCAACCCCTCGGTCATCTCATCTGCCCCGCCCCTGCGCACCTCCCGGTCCGAGTGATAGAGGTCGCTGAGCACTTCTTCCTCAGTACGCCCGTCGGTACCGAAACGCAACTGACCAAAAAGTTTATCGAATAA
>JAVEYP010000251.1:0-3972 GCA_034003445.1 Desulfobulbus sp. | reverse complement strand
ACCGAGCGAGGAGGATACCATTGCCATCTTGCGCGGTATCAAGGAGAAATATGAGGTGCACCATGGCGTGCGTATCCAGGACGCGGCCACGGTGGCGGCGGTCACCCTGTCCAGCCGCTACATCACCGACCGCTTCTTGCCCGACAAGGCCATTGACCTGATCGACGAGGCGGCCTCGCGACTGCGCATCGAGATAGACAGCATGCCTACCGAGATTGATCAGCTGGAACGCCGCAAGATCAAGCTGGAGATCGAACAGGAGGCGCTCAAGAAGGAGAAGGATGCGGCCTCTGCCGAGCGACTGGCGCGGCTGCGCGAAGAACTGGCCAACCTGAACGATGAACTCAAGGGCATGAAGGCGCAGTGGACACTGGAAAAGGACATCATCCAGTCCATTCGTGACATCAAGGCGAAAATTGAGCAGGCGCATATGGAGGAGCAGCGGGCCGAGCGGGCCGGCGAACTGAGCAAGGTCGCGGAAATCCGTTACGGCCGCATCGTTCAGCTGCAGAAGGAAATGGAGGCCGCCAACCTCCGCTTGGCCGAGATTCAGGAGCAGCACCATATGCTCAAAGAGGAGGTTGCCGCCGAGGACGTGGCCAGCGTAGTGGCTAAGTGGACCGGCATCCCGGTGGACAGGCTGCTCGAAGGCGAGAAAGAGAAACTCGTGCACGCCGAGGAGGCCCTTGGAAAACGAGTGATCGGCCAGCGTGAGGCGATCGGTGCCGTGGCCAACGCGGTGCGTCGGGCGCGTGCCGGTTTGCAGGACCCAGACCGGCCGCTGGGCAGCTTCATCTTCCTTGGTCCCACCGGCGTGGGCAAGACCGAGCTGGCCCGCAGCCTGGCCGAGTTCCTGTTCGACTCCGAGCACGCAATGATCCGCGTCGACATGTCCGAGTATATGGAGAAGCACAGTGTGGCCCGACTGATCGGGGCGCCTCCCGGCTACGTGGGTTATGATGAGGGCGGCATGCTCACCGAGGCGGTACGGCGTCGACCCTACTCGGTGATCCTGCTCGACGAGATCGAGAAGGCCCACCCGGATGTGTTCAACGTCCTCCTGCAGGTCCTCGACGACGGTCGCATGACCGACGGCAAGGGCCGGACCGTGGATTTTAAGAACGCCATTCTCATCATGACCTCCAACCTCGGGAGCCACATCATCATGGAATTGGCCCAGACCGACCCCGAGACCATGCACCGCCAGGTGGACGACCTGCTCCGGCGGCAGTTCAAGCCGGAATTCCTCAACCGCGTCGACGAGATCATCACTTTCCCTGGCCTGACCCGCGACGATCTATCGTCCATCGTCGATATTCAGATCCGGCGTATGGCCCTACGGCTGGAGGAACACAAGTACAAGGTCACCTTGACCAAGGAAGCCAGTCAATTCCTGGTCGAAACCGGCTACGATCCGTCGTATGGTGCGAGGCCTTTGAAGCGGGCCATCCAGCGCCACATTGAAAACCCGCTTGCCTTGGAGATTCTCGAGGGGCGCTTCGCCGAGGGTGATCGCATCCTCATCGACCGGGAGCCGAACAACGGCCTGATCTTCTCCAGAGAATAATTGGGAGTTTTCCCGCTTTCCGGTCCCTGTCGCAACCTGCGGCAGGGACCGTTTCCCTTGTGGGCTCCTCTCCGCAAACAGTGCTTTGAAAACGCACGGGAGCAGACTATATTCCCCTTGAACTAGCGACAGCCTGCCTGGTGTGCCAGCAGCGGCAGGCGGCAGATTTTCCGTCCGAGACCACCAGCAGTTCCCTCTGTGCCGGTTTTTCGGGCCTAGCAAGGGACTCCTCTGTGCGCACGACCCGTTTTTCCGTCAGCGCGGTAGCTTGTGCCGTCCTCATCGGCGCGCTCATCTTCTTGATAACACTGGTCTTTTGCGGCGTAGCCTGGGCTGCGAAGTCATCGCCAGTGGTGCGCCTCGAGATCACCGGTGACCTTACCGAAACGCACCGCCAGAACATCCGCAGTACCCTCTCCCTGGCCCGCGCTGCGGACAATGGCGCTCTCTCTGCAGCTCTCTTCAACAGCCTCTATCGCAATGCTAAAAAAGAGGCCGCCCGAGCGCTCGAGCCCTTTGGCTACTACGATCCGGTCATCAGCCTGTCGAAACGGCAGGAAGACGGTGTCTGGCTGGTCCGCCTGGAGGTCGATACCGGCCGGCCGGTGATCATTGAGGAGATTCAGGTGGAGATGGCTGGTCCTGGCAAGCAGGACAAGGTCCTCCTGAGAGCGGTCGAGCGGCTGCCGTTGCACACCGGTGAGAAGCTTGACCACCCGCGCTACGAGACGGCCAAGGATGGGCTGGTCGTTGTGGCTATCGAGAGCGGCTACCTCAAGGCCGGCTATATCACGAGCCGGGTGGAGATCCGGCGTAAGGACTACGCGGCTGTGGTCCGGTTACACTTGGATAGCGGCCCGTGTTACGTTTTCGGGCCAATCACCTTTTCCCGGGATTTCATCGACCATGCCCTGTTGCACAAGATCCTGCCGGTCCAGCAAGGCGAGCCGCTCACCCCGAAGAACCTCGCTCGGCTTCGGCAGTCTCTCTTCAATGTCGGTTATTTCAGTACCGTGGACCTCGTTTACGACCTGGACGATGCCGCCTCGCCGGAGGTGCCGGTGCTCGTCGACCTGCAACCTGCCCCAGCCAACAGGTACGCCGTCGGCCTGGGGTACGGTACCGATACCGGTGTTCGCGGTACCCTGGAGTACGCCAACCGGTATGTGAACAGTCGTGGCCACCAACTCGACCTGCGACTGCAGCCTTCAGAACGCAAGAGCACCTTCAGCAGCGCCTACACCATCCCCCTGGGTGATCCGCGGCGTGACCGGCTGTCGCTATTGGCCAGCTACGAGATCGAAAACTATGACAACATCGAGTCCAACCTATTCAAGACAACCATCAGCCGCGATTATTTCCGCGAGCGGGGCGAGTACTCGACCTATCTCCAGTACCTTGACGAGCGATATGAAACCGGTCCGGATTCGGGTCACGCCGCGGCTTTTATCCCGGGCGTCAGAGGCGTCCTTTATTTCGCCGACGATCGCGTGGCCACCACCCGCGGGCTCCGGCTGGCCGGTTCGCTCAGCGGCAGTAGCAAGGGGCCGCTGGGCGATGTCTCTTTTCTGCAGGCTGCAGCCGGGGTCAAGGGCATCCTCACGGTGTTTGACAAATGGCGCGTGATCGGCCGGTCCGATTTGGGGGCCACCGTGGTGGACGACATTGATGATCTGCCGCTTTCCCTGCGTTATTTCGCCGGCGGTGACCAGAGCGTCCGCGGCTACGGCTACAAGAAGATCGGCCCCAGGGATCGGGAGGGCAACATCGTGGGTGGCAGGTACCTGTTCACCTGGAGTGCGGAGTTGGAGCGTGAGCTGTTCGACCAGTGGAGTGCGGCCATTTTTTATGATGCGGGGAGTGTCATGAACAGCTTCCCCAATCTGAACCTGAAAGAGGGCGCTGGCGCTGGCATCCGTTGGAACGCGCCGTTCGGCCAGGTACGGCTGGATCTTGCTAAACCCATCAATGATGGCAGCAACTCCTTGCGGGTGCACTTCACACTGGGGGCGGATCTCTGATGCGACGCCTACTGCTCTGGTTCCTGTTGGTTTCACTGTTGCTGACCGCGTCGGCCACCGCTCTCCTGATCGGCACCGAACAAGGACTCAAGACCTTGAGCGCACTTGCCAGCAGCCTGAGCGGCGGCCGGGTGAGGGTAGGCTCCACCTCGGGTACCCTTTTGGGCACACTGCAATTAAACGACCTGCGCTACGAAGATGGTGCCGATAGGGTGGGTATCGAGCACCTTGCGCTGCGCTGGCAACCCCGGGAACTGTTCGGCAACGGGGTGCACATTGAGAGCGTGACGGCGGCCGGTGTCCGGGTCGCGCTTGGCCCAAGTGACAACGACGAGCCGCTGGTCCTGCCAGACCTGTCCCTGCCGCTTCCCCTGCACATTGGCT
>JAVEYP010000250.1:0-3986 GCA_034003445.1 Desulfobulbus sp. | reverse complement strand
GAAAGAGACCTCGTCCAGCACCCGCTCAATCACCGTGTGCAGTCGGCGCGCGCCGATGTTCTCGGTCTTCTCATTGACATGCACGGCGATGCGTGCCATTTCGCGAATGGCCTCCTCTTCGAACACCAGGCGCAGGTCCTCGGTGGCAAGCAGGGCCATGTACTGCTTGACAAGGGCGTTCTTCGGCTCGGTGAGGATACGGAAGAACTCCTCCTCGCCAAGCGCGTGCAGGTTCACGCGAATGGGGAACCGTCCCTGCAACTCGGGCACCAGGTCCGACGGCTTGCACACGTGAAAGGCGCCGCTGGCGATAAAGAGGATGTGGTCGGTCTTCACCGGCCCGTACTTGGTGGTCACCGTGGTGCCCTCGACGATTGGCAACAGATCACGTTGCACCCCTTCGCGCGAGACCTCAGGCGTGCCAGAGGCGGTGCCGCCTCGCGAGGCGATCTTGTCGATCTCGTCGAGAAAGATGATCCCGGACTGCTCGGTACGGCGGATGGCCTTCTCTGTGACACTCTCATGGTCCACCAGCCGCTCCGCCTCTTCGCGTTTGAGGTACTCGAGCGCCTCGGGCACCTTCATCCTGCTGGGCTGCTTCTTTTTCGGAAAAAACTTCGAGAAGGCGTCCTGCAGAGAGCTCTGCATCTCCTCCATGCCCGAGGCGGAAAACACCTCCACCATCGGCGCGCCACCTTTGGCCGACACGGCCAGCTCCACCACCCGGTCGTCCAGTTCGCCCCGGCGAAGCATTTCTCGAAACCGCTCACGAGTGGTCGGCCCCTGGTGCTCAGGCTGTCGAGCTGCACCGTCGTAGCCAAGCTCGATCGCCCCAGGCTTGGCCGTCGCACCATCCTGGCCCGGCGAGCGCGGCAGCAGCAGGTCGAGCAGCCGTTCCTCGGCATTGGCCGCGGCCCGCCCCTCCACCCCTTCCGCTTCCTCTTTGGTGACCATGTTGACCGCCAGTTGAACGAGGTCACGAATCATCGATTCCACGTCCCGGCCGACATAGCCGACCTCAGTGAACTTGGAGGCCTCGATCTTGAGAAACGGGCTCTGCGCCAGGTGGGCGAGACGACGGGCGATCTCGGTCTTACCTACACCAGTCGGGCCGATCATGATAATGTTCTTGGGTGCGATCTCTTCACGCAGCGATGGTTCAACCTGCTGCCTCCGCCAGCGGTTGCGCAGGGCGATCGCCACCGAGCGTTTAGCCGCTGCCTGGCCGATAATGTAGCGATCCAGTTGGGCAACGATTTCCCGAGGGGTGAGTGATCTTGTCTGGTCGGAGCCGTTCATATCTTTTCGACGATGATGTTGGTGTTGGTGTAGACGCAGATGGAACCGGCAATCTCCAGGGCGGTACGGGCAATAGCGGCCGCGTCGAGGCTGGAGTGATCGATAAGCGCGCGCGCCGCCGCCTGGGCGTAGGGGCCGCCCGAACCGATAGCGAGAATGCCGTCGTCCGCCTCGATGACGTCGCCAGTGCCGGAGAGGAGCAGCGAATGTTTGGCGTCGACGGCAACGAGCATAGCCTCAAGGCGGCGCAACATCTTGTCTGTACGCCAGTCCTTGGCCAACTCGACCGCACTGCGCATCAGGTTGCCATTGTACTGCTCCAGCTTCTGCTCCAGCCGGTCGTAGAGGGTAAAGGCGTCGGCGGTGGCACCGGCAAAACCGGTGATCACCTGGTCGTGGTAGAGCCGCCGCACCTTACGGGCCTGATGCTTGATGATGGTCGCACCAAGGGTTACCTGGCCGTCACCGGCAACGACGGCCTCGCCCCGGTGACGGATGGCAACGATAGTGGTGGAGCGGATCAGTTCTGCGCACATGTTCTTTTCGTCTGTGGGGGGTGATGGTGATTGGTTAAAAAAGAATGGTTAAATTCGTAACCATGAACCCGGACTGCGTCAATGGCCAGGCCGGTTTTGCGCCAGCCACGGGCCTAGCCGCCCAAGAGTCTTCATTCCTTGCGACGCGCCTGCGGGTGGGCTTGGTCGTAGACCTGGGCGAGGTGGTCGATATTCAGATGGGTGTACTGTTGCGTGGTGGACAGGCTAACGTGGCCAAGCAACTCCTGAACAGTGCGCAGATCTGCGCCCATCTCCAAGAGGTGGGTAGCAAACGAGTGGCGCAGCGCGTGCGGGGTGACCGGCACACCGATGCCGGCTTGCAGGCCATAGCTCTGCACAAACCGCTCAACGCTGCGTGCGGTCAGGCGCGTGCCCCGGCCGTTAAGGAACAGTGCCTGCCTCTCGATCTCCTGACCTCGGGTCGCCCGGGCAAGGATCAGCGACTCCCGCTCCGGCAGATACTGGCACAGTGCCTCGCGAGCGGGTCGGCCAACGGGGATGAGCCGCTCTTTGTTGCCTTTGCCCCGTACACGCACCATCTCCGCTGCTAAATCGAAATCCTCCAGGTTACCGGTTACCAGTTCCGAGACACGCATGCCGGTCGAGTAGAGCAGTTCCATCGCCGCCCGATCCCGGCGCCAGTATCGGTCCGCTGTTGTTGGCGCTTCAATGAGCGCGAACACCTCGTCCACGGTGAGAAAGGCGGGGATGTGCCGGCCGCGTTTGGGACCAACAATACCCACAAGCGGGTCGGCGACGAGTCCCACTCGGCGACGCAAAAAACTGAAGAAGGTGCGCAGGGTTGAGAGTTTGCGCGCTACCGAGGCGCTTGCATTGGTCGCGTACAGCGTGGCAACAAAGGCACGCACCGTGACCGCGGTGACCTGCTCCGGTGTGCACTCATCGCCGCAAAAGCCGAGGAATTCACGCAGGTCGCGCTGATAATTGTCCGCCGTGTGGGGGGAGTACCCCTTTTCCACCAACAGCCAGGAGAGGAACGGTTCAATCTGCGCTATCATAATCAAAGAGGGGTTGAAACTGGGAGGCATTCTGTTTAAACTTGTTTGTTACTTCTGCTCCTTTCTTCCGGCAAACAAAATCGTCGCCGTGCCGCGGCGACCGCAGGGATGTATGGCAAAAAAAACGTTCGAACAGGCGCTCACCAAACTGGAACAGATCACCGCGGAACTCGAGGCAGGCGACCTGAGTCTGGAAAAGAGCCTGGACAAATTCAACGAAGGTATTGAACTGGTGCAGTTCTGCAACAGCCGGCTCGATGACGCCAAGAGCCGCGTCGACCTGCTGCTGAAAAAGGATGGCGAGTTGGTGGCCGTGCCCTTTGCGGAGGAAGACGGTGGAGATAGCGACCTACCTCAATGAACGGCGCCGTCAGGTCGAGGACGGCCTTGCCCGTTTCATGCTGCCTGCGGACAGTGCGTTCCGCGAGCACATCGAATCGATGCGCTACAGCCTGTTCGGCGGCGGCAAACGCATCCGCCCCATCCTTTGTCTGGCCGGAGCCGAGGCGGTGGACGACAGCGAGGGCGTGGCCCGCCGGGCTCTCCCGGTGGCCTGCGCGCTCGAATGCATCCATACCTACTCGCTCATCCACGACGACCTGCCGGCCATGGATAATGACGACTTACGCCGCGGCAAGCCAACCAACCACACCGTGTTTGGGGAGGCGACGGCCATCCTCGCTGGGGACGGCCTGCTCACTTTCGCCTTTGAGCTGCTCAGTGGCGAGGCCACCGTAAAGATAGACGACACCACCCGCGTCCGCATCACCCGAGCCATCGCCCGGGCGGCCGGTCCGCTGGGCATGGTCGGCGGGCAGAGCCTGGACATGCTCCACGAGGGGCAGCAAGTCGGTTATGACGTGCTCCGGTCCATCCACCGCAGCAAAACCGGGGCGATGATCACCGCCGCAGTGCAGAGCGGCGGCCTGGTGGCCGGCGCCAACCGTGACCAGGAAGCGGCGCTCTGCGCCTATGGTGACAATATCGGTCTGGCCTTCCAAATCATCGACGACCTGCTCGACGTGATGGCCACCACCGAGGAACTGGGAAAAACTGTGGGCAGCGATTTGCGCACGCACAAGGTCACCTACCCGTCCCTGTTCGGTGTCGA
>JAVEYP010000249.1:0-3989 GCA_034003445.1 Desulfobulbus sp. | reverse complement strand
TAGGGGCGATGTAGGCGCTTCCACTCCTCCAGCGAGCGCACCACCCCCCGCTCCGCCGAGTAAACCCGCGGCGGCTAAGAAGTCCGTGCCACCACCGCCTCCACCCCCGACACCGGAACCACCACCCGAGCCGGCAGCGCCGCCCGAACCACCGCCGTCTCCTGCACCGCCCCCGAAAACCCAGGTCCCTGTGGTCCCTCAAACTGTTCCGCCCGAACCTGTGCCGACGAAAGAAGCGATTTCGCTCACACCGGACAAGCAGAAGGTTAAAGTTGCCAAGGACACCCGGCTGGACAACGAGAAGGTTCGGGAACGCGAGATCCAGGAAAAAAAGAAAAACGAGCAGGACCTGCAGAAGAAGATGCAGGAACTGGAGCGGAGCGCCAAGGAACGGCGGATACAGGAAGACCAGGACCTGGCGCGCAAGCTGAAGGACCGTCAGCGCGAGGCCGAGCGCCGGGAGACACAGCGACGCGAGGAGGAGCGCAAGAAGGCCGTCGCCCAGGCGAGGCTGGAGCAGATTCGTGCGGAGAACGAAGCCCGGGCCGCATCTGAGGAAGCACGAAGCCTCGCGGCTGAGGCACGGGCGGCTCAGGAAGCCCTGGCCAGGACCCGCAGCGATGCCGCTGCCAAGACTGCGGCTATGCAGAGCGCCGCGACCACCACGACGGCCGGCCGCCAGGGTGCGCAGTCGATGGTCGAGCAGTCCTATTGGGGGAGGGTGGCGGAACGGGTGAGAAGCAAATGGGCGCTTCCCGAGATGCGTTCCTGGGACGCTACCCTGTTGGCGCAGGTATTCATTACCATTAATCGCAACGGTGATGTGGTGCACATCGAGTTCGAACGCAGATCTCGCGACCCGCTGTTCGATCAGCTGGTGGAGAAAACGATCCGCAGCGCCGCACCGATGCCGCCTTTTCCGGCTCTGATGCAGCAGGGCACAACCGATGTGGGCTTCAAATTCAAACCGGGTGAACTTGGCAACATGTAAGAGATCGTGTATATACAGGAAGCCGTACCGGCGCATGATAAAATTCAGACAGCGTTCCAATGGATTATGAAGCGACAAAACACACTTGCAGCGATAGTGGTTCTGGTGATGAGCGGTCTTATTGTGGCTCTGGCGGGGGAGAGTGCGGCCGAACGGGCCTACTTCGATATTACAGCCTCCAATGTGCGCAAGATCATGGTGGCTGTGCCGACCTTCACAGGCAGCGCCGGTGGGCAGCAGGGCCAAGCTGTCGCCCAGTTGCTCACCAAAGGTCTTGAGCTGCACGGATTCATTGCAGTTGTCGATTCCTCCCGCTTTGGCGGCTCCCGGGAGTCTGACTGGAAGGCCCTTGGGGTCGACTATGTCGTCATGGGTCAAATTGTCGGCGACCCGGCCGGTATGGCCATCGAGGGACAGATCCTCGACGCGGCCAGCAACCAAATGCTGGCCGGTCGCCGCTTCAAAGGTACCCCCTCTCAGTGGGAGGACATGACGCTGCGCCTGTGCGACGGTCTGATTGAGGATTTTACCGGTGAGGCGGGCGTCTCCCGAACCTCCATGGCGTTGGTCTCGGACGGAACCGGCCGCAAGGAGGTTTTTGTGACCGACATCCTCGGCCGGCACCCGCGCCAGGTGACCCGGCACAACGCGCTGTGCGTGTCGCCCCGTTTTTCACCGGACGGCAACTTCCTCGCCTACTCTACCTATCATCGTGGCAACCAAGACCTCTACATCACCGACCTGCGGCAGAACAAGACGACCAGCGCCCTGTCCCGCCGTAAGGGGCTGAATTTGGCGCCCGCCTTTTCCAACGACGGCCGGACCATGGTGGTGACCCTCAGCAAGGGCGGTACCCCGGACCTGTACCTCATCGACCGGAAGGGGAACATTATCGAACAATTGACCTCGCACGCCGGGATCAACGTTTCCCCGTCGTTTTCACCGGACGGGCAGTCCATGGCCTTTGTTTCCGACCGGAGCGGCAAGCCCAATGTCTATGTGATGAACATGGCCAGCCGACAGGTGAAGCGGCTGACCTTTAAGAACTCTGAAAGTAGCGAGCCGGCCTGGTCGCCGAAGGGGGATGAGATAGCCTTCACTGGTCTTCAAGGCGGCACCTACCAACTTTTCATCATGGATCGTAACGGTGGTAATGTGCGCCAGTTGACTACCGGAGGTAATTATGAGTCGCCCACCTGGGCTCCGGACGGCAGATTGATCGCGGTAACCAGGAAAGGCGGCGGCAGTTCCAAGGTCTGTGTGGTCAGCAAAAATGGCAAGGATGTACGCACCTTGTTTAATTTCAAGGGCAACCAGTCCTACCCTCAGTGGTCCAAGCGGTTACCCTGACCAGGACCGGGAATTGCCGGCCAGTGTGCTCCGAGACCCCTTTTTTGTCCCGGAGTCCACGCGCGGAAGAGTATTTTACCCATTGCAGGGTCTACGAGAAGACGAGGGTTTGATATGAAAACCATGAAAACTATTGCTGTTGCCGGCTGTTCATTGTTCCTGTTGACGCAGTGCGCTTCGCAAGACGATGTGCGCGACCTGCAGTATCAGTTGCGAGCGGTCAATCAAAAGGTCGAGGATGTCCGGAATAACGCGGTTGACACGATGCAGAAGCGGCAGGCAAGTTCGGTCAGTAAAATCGACCAGGTCGAGGGGGAGACCCAGCGCATTCGATCGAACATCGAGGAGACCAACACGCAGACCAACCAGTTCCGTGATGAAACCAGAGAAAATATTGCTGGCTTGCAGACCTCGCTTGCCTCCCTGCGCACAGAGCAGGATAGCAAGGTCGCGGAGATGAGCCAAAAATTGGCTATCCTTGAGGAAAAGTTCACACAGGTGACCGAGAACTTTAGTAAGGCCCAGCAGGCGAGGATTAACGAAGCAGAGAAGCGGGCCCAGGAAGCGGCCCGCCGAGCCGAGGCGGCTCGCCAAAAAGCCGCGTCAGCAACAACGGCTGCGGCCACGAGTAGCGCCGCAACGAAGCCGGTCAGGGTCAGCCCGGGTACCACCAAGACCAGGGTGGTCACCGCTGCCGCTTCGTCGTCCCCCGCCCCCGCCCCTGTTGAGAGGAAGACGGTAGAGTCGCCGCCTGCCGCGGCGCCTGTCGCGACGGCCCCTCCAATAATCAGCGCGTCGGAGCCGACGGTCCCGTCCTCGGCCCCCGCTCCGGCCGCAACCCCTTCTGATCCGTTCTCGCAGGCCATGAACCAGTACAAGGGGAAAAATTACAAAGATGCGTACAAGGGGTTTGAGCAGTCGCTCACCGCCAATCCAAACGGTCCGCAGACTGCCAAATCGTTGTACTACATGGGCGAGAGCCTCTACAATCAGGGGGAATATGATCTGGCCATTCTGGATTACCAGAAGGTGATCTCCAACCATAGTTCCGACGCGCTTGCCCCTAGCGCCCTGCTGAAGCAGGGGATGTCCTTCGAGAAGCTGACTGACCACGAGACCGCCAAGATTATCTACAAAAAATTGATCAGCGACCACGGCAGCAGTCCTGAAGCGTCCCAAGCCAAGGAGCGGCTGGGCAAACTGTAAGCAGCGCATTCCTTGGCCGGGTCGAAGAAACAGAGACTGGACAGTCTGCTTGTCGAACAATGTTTAGCGGAAACTCGCGGCCAGGCAGTCCGATTGATTGGTGCCGGCAAGGTTTGTGTTGACGGTGACCCCTGCGACAAGGCCGGCTGTCTAGTACCAACTGACGCAGTGATCACGGTCAGGCCGGGGCGACGCTACGTCAGCCGCGGAGGCGAGAAACTTGAGGCCGGCCTGCAGGCCCTGCAGATTGATCCAAGCGGTTTGATATGCGCCGATATTGGCAGTTCTACCGGCGGTTTCACGGATTGCCTGCTGCAATTTGGGGCGGCGCGGGTCTACAGCGTCGACGTTGGGTACGGTCTGCTCGACTGGAAACTCCGCCAGGATCGGAGGGTAATGGTCCTTGAACGGAGTAATGCCCGCCATCTGGCTGCGGCGCAGA
>JAVEYP010000248.1:0-4021 GCA_034003445.1 Desulfobulbus sp. | reverse complement strand
CTCGATGGCGATAAGCAGTCTATCGGTCGTTCCTTCCACGTGTACGTCCATCCGATCCCTTCCCGGCCCTTCCCTGCGGCAAAACCGCGCCTAGCGTCGAAGCGCCCGAGGTCAATAAAAAAAAAAGCGGGCAGAGCCCACTTTCACCTGCGCTGAAGGTTCTTCCAGCGCTCTCAGCTTCCGATCCCGGTACGACCCGCGGGTCCTTGGAACCTATCCGCCTTGCGGTATGGAGCGGGCAACGGGGTTCGAACCCGCGACCCCAAGCTTGGGAAGCTTGTGCTCTGCCAACTGAGCTACACCCGCTCACAATCCCTGCGAGGAGCCTCTTATTAAAAGATCAGCTAACAATTGTCAAGCAACAACAAAATGATGGATAGCACTTTCTCCGTTCCCGGGTTGCTGCGCACCGTGGATTCTTTTGCCCAATGCTCGTCCTCAACCAATCCAGCGAACACCCTGCAACTGCTCGGAACAACAGCCCAACCAATTTGTATCACAGAAAAAAGCGCTACTTTACAGATGGGGCAGGTGGTGTATAATCGTGTGCATGGACATTATCACCAGCCACATCGGCACCGATTTTGACAGCCTGGCGGCCATGATCGCTGCCAAGAGGCTCTATCCGGACGCTGAACTGGTGTTTTCCGGGTCGCAGGAAAAAAACGTCCGCAACTATCTTTCGCAGGAATTCCGCAACATCTACGAGTTCAAGAAAATCAAGCATGTCGACCCGAACCGGGTGGGCCGCCTGATTATCGTCGACACCCGCCTAGCGGAACGCATCGGCCCGCTGAGCGAGTGTCTAGCCAACCCGCAGGTGCGCGTCCACATCTACGACCACCACCCGGCCAACCCCGACGACCTACACGGCGAAGTGGAACGGATCGAGCCTTTCGGAGCCGCTACCACCATCTTCGTCCGCCTCTTCCAGGAACAGGGGATAGTGCCAACCACCGCTGAGGCCACCTTGATGGCGCTGGGCATCTACGAAGACACCGGCAGTTTCCTCCACTCCTCGACCTGCCCGGAGGACTTGGAAGCCGCGGCTTGGCTGCTCGGCCAAGGAGCCAACCTCGACATCATCACCCAGTTCGTCTCACGGGAGCTTTCCGCAAAGCAGATCAGCCTCATCGGCCAGTTGCAGCAACAGGCGGTCGCCTATGTGATCCGCGGCGTCAGCGTGGTGATTAGCACACTAACCCTGGACGACTATGTGGACGACTTCTCGGTGCTTGTCCAGCGGTTGATGGTGCTGGAGAACATGGACGCCCTCTTTGCCCTCCTGAGCATGGGCGAGCGGACTTACCTGATTGCCCGCAGCCGCATACCCGAAGTCAATGCAGGCGCTGTGGCCCGGGAGTTCGGCGGCGGAGGCCACGCCTCGGCCGCGGCGGCGACCATCCGCGACCTAACCATCGCCGAGGCCGAGGAGCGGCTGGTGGGCCTGCTTCACCAACACATCCGCCCCAAGGAGGTGGCCGGTGAACTGATGAGTTCGCCGGTAATCCACGTCACCGCGGAGGTGACTATCGACCAGGCCAACAGCCTCATGACCCGCTACAACGTCACCGTTCTGCCTGTGGTTCGTGTCGGCGGCAGCCTGGAAAGTGGCCGCCAGCCTGAAGGGTTCCTCGGCATGATCTCCAGGCGGGTGGCAGAGAAGGCGATCTTCCACAAGCTCGGCCACCTGCCCGTGGCCGACTACATGACCACCGAAGTCGCCACCCTGCCGGAGAGCGGCACACTCGCCGATATCCAAAAGCTGATCATCAGCCACCGCCAGCGGCTCATCCCGGTTGTCCGTAGCGAAAGCCTGTTGGGCGTGATCACCCGCACCGACCTACTCGGCCTGCTAGTCAACGACCCGGCCACCTTGAGTACCGACCTGCTCCGCGGCGACGAGCGGCCTTCAGTGGAACGGACCCGCAACCTGGCCAACATTATGACCCAGGTGCTGCCTCGCCAGACCATCGTCCTGCTCCGCGAGATCGGCGAGGCCGCGGCACAGCTGCATTACAATGCCTATGTGGCCGGTGGTTTTGTCCGCGACCTGCTCCTGCGCGTGCGCAACACCGACATCGATATTGTCATCGAGGGCGACGGCATCCGCTTCGCTAGGTTTCTGGCTGAACAGCACCACGGCACAGTGCATGCCCACGAGAAATTCAGCACCGCCACCGTGATCTTCCCAGATGACACCCGGATCGACGTGGCCACGGCCCGACTTGAGTACTATGAACACCCGGCCGCTCTGCCGACAGTGGAGCACAGTTCGATCAAACTCGACCTGTACCGCCGCGACTTCACTATCAACGCCATGGCCGTCCACCTCAATCCCGAGCGGTTCGCCACCCTGGTCGACTACTTCAACTGCCAAAACGACCTGAAAGAACGACGCATCCAGGTGCTGCACAACCTGAGCTTCGTCGAGGACCCCACCCGCATCTTCCGAGCCATCCGCTTCGAGGGGCGGCTCGACTTTACCATCACACGCCACACCGAGAAACTCATCAAGAATGCGGTCGAGATGAACCTGTTCAACCGCGCGACCGACCCGCGATTCTTTCACGAACTCAAATATATCCTCTCCGAGAGCGACCCCACGACGGCACTCCGGCGGATGGACAGCCTCAAACTCTTTCCCTTCCTCTGGCCAGACCTGCGGCCTAACCTGAAAATTGACCGCCGTTTTCTCCACTTCCTCACCCAGGCCCACGGGGCAATCTCCTGGTTCAACCTGCTCTACCTGCCGGACAAGGTGGAGGGTTGGATGGTCTACCTCCTGGCGATCTTCAGTCGGTCGCGCAACCGGGAATTGAGCAGCTTCTGCCAGCGATTCAACCTGCCCCCTCGCCAGAGCCGCAAACTCATCGAACAGAAGACCGAGGCTGAGCGGATCGGCCAGGAGATGCAAAAGCACTCCCACCTCGAGCCAAGCAAAATCTACTGGCTGCTCGGCGAACTCGAAAACGAGGGACTGCTCTACCTCATGACCATCGCCCGCAAGCGCTACATCCAAAAGGCCGTCTCACTCTACGTCTCCTCCCTGCGCCAGGTGACGCCACTCGTCGACGGCGAGGATCTGAAGGCCACGGGTTACCTCCCAGGGCCACAGTTTCGGGTGATGTTGAACCACCTGATCGAAATGCAACTGGATGACGAGGTCACCGACCGGGAGCAGGCATTCGCCTTCCTGCGCGACCATTACCCGCCCGACAACCAGCCACGCTCCAGGGCTGAGTAGTTTTTCTCCTCGCCTTTCGCCGCCGTTTCCTTATCGTTTTGCCTGTGGACAACGCCCGTTTGTCCGACAGCGACAGCACCAACCTTTTGCCCCGGAGCGCCTCTCGCCGTTATGAACTTCGATCTCCAGAACCTCATTCAGCAACTCGCTATTCAACTGCCAGCCCTTCTCTTCGCCTTGACAGTGCACGAACTGGCACACGGCTGGGTGGCTTTCCGCCTCGGCGACCCCACGGCCAAGATGGCCGGCCGACTGACCATGAACCCACTCAAACACCTCGACCCGCTCGGCGTACTCGCCTTTGTCATCATGAGGATCGGCTGGGCCAAGCCGGTGCCGGTGGACCCCCGTTATTTCCGCAATCCGCAGAAGGACATGCTGCTCGTCGCCTTGGCCGGTCCCGGATCGAACGTGGTGCTCGCCATTGTCAGCGCGCTGCTCGCGCGGCTGTTGGTCACCTTTCCCGTGCTGCCACTGTTCATACTCCAGCCGCTGGTGGGCATGCTCGTGGCCAGCGTATGGATCAATATCATGCTGGCAGTGTTCAACATCATTCCCATCCCGCCGTTGGACGGCTCCAAGGTGCTGATGGGCGTTCTTTCTCCAGACATGGCGCGCAGCTACGCCCGGCTCGAGCCGTTCGGTTTCTTCATCCTCCTGGCCCTGTTCTACACCGGCGTCATCGGCTGGGTGATCCTGCCGATCATCCGGTTTTCCAACAACCTCCTGCTGGGGTAGTCACAGAGGAGGGACGCCGCCTCTATGCAGAAGATG
>JAVEYP010000247.1:0-4029 GCA_034003445.1 Desulfobulbus sp. | reverse complement strand
GCGAAGAAGTGGCGGAGCAGGCCGCAGCCATGGCCGAGGAATTGCTCGTCCGGAGTCTGACCCCGGCCGATCAGATAGCGATCACCGAACAGTATCTTGAACGAGTGGGTGCGGTACAGTGAGACACACACTATTCGCCCGACGATATGCGAAGGCGCTCTTTGCCATGGGTAAGGAGCAAGGGAAAATGGAAGAATATAGCGGCACGCTTGCCGCCATCGCTGCCCTGTATGATGACAGCGCTACAGGGGTGGAAGACGCTGTTACCAACCCACTCTACCCGCTCGAAGTGCGGCAGAAGGTGATGGCCAGGATTGGCGAGTCGGCTCAGGCCGATGGTATCATGACCAATTTCCTCAATCTGCTGATCGAGAAGAAGCGGGCGGACATCCTGCCCGACATCGCTGAGGAGATGCAGGTGCTGGTGGACCGCGATCAGAACATCAGCCATGGTTCGATAACCTCCGCCATTGATCTGGACCAGACCCTACTGGACAAAATTCAGGCGACGCTGGAAAAACTCACAGGCAAGAAGGTTATACTTGCAACCCAAGTCGATCCGTCCATTATTGGCGGAATTGTAGCCAAAGTTGGTGACATGGTGCTGGACGGAAGTATACGCGCGCAACTGAATGGATTAAAGGAATCTATCAAGGGGAGAGAATAGTCAATGCAGATCAAAGCCGAAGAAATCAGCCAGATCATCAAAGATCAAATTGCTGGTTACAAGAAAGATATCGACCTGAAGGAAACTGGAACCGTTCTCTCTGTGGGCGACGGTATCGCCCGTGTGTATGGTGTTGAAAATTGCCAGGCCATGGAACTGCTTGAGTTTCCCGGCAACATTTTTGGACTGGCACTCAACCTCGAGGAAGATAACGTCGGTTGCGCCGTGCTCGGCGATGTTCGCCAGATCAAAGAAGGCGACATCGTCAAACGGACCGGTAGGATCGCCGAGGTGCCAGTCGGTCCGGAAATGGAAGGCCGCGTAGTGGACGGCATCGGCCAGCCGATTGACGGCAAGGGACCAATCACTTCCAAGGAATTCCGTAAGATGGAGGTTATCGCCCCCGGCGTCATCGCCAGGAAGGGTGTTCACGAGCCGTGCTACACTGGCGCCAAGGCGGTCGACGCGATGACCCCGGTGGGCCGTGGCCAGCGCGAACTGATCATTGGTGACCGTCAGATCGGCAAGACCGCGCTGTGTGTCGACGCCATCATCGCTCAGAAATACAGCGACATCCACTGCATTTACGTCGCCATTGGCCAGAAAAAATCCACGGTCGCCCTGGTGGTCGAGGCCCTGCGCAAGCACGGTGCCATGGAATACACCACCGTCGTCGCGGCCTGCGCCTCGGATCCTGCGCCGATGCAGTATATTTCAGCCTTTGCCGGCTGCGCCATCGGTGAGTATTTTCGTGACAATGGCCAGCACGCCCTGATTATCTATGATGATCTTTCCAAACAGGCGGTGGCCTACCGCGAACTCTCCTTGCTGCTCCGTCGTCCTCCGGGACGCGAGGCCTACCCGGGCGACATTTTCTTTAACCACTCTCGTCTGCTCGAGCGTGCGGCCAAGCTGAGTGACGAGTTGGGTGCCGGATCGCTGACCGCGCTGCCGATCATTGAGACCCAAGCGGGCGACGTTTCCGCGTTTATCCCGACCAACGTTATCTCGATCACCGATGGTCAGGTGTACCTGGAGCCGAGCCTCTTCTTTGCCGGCGTTCGGCCGGCGATCAACGTCGGTTTGTCGGTGAGCCGGGTCGGTGGTGCCGCCCAGGTTAAGGCCATGAAGCAGGTGGCCGGGACCCTGCGACTCGACCTCGCCCAGTATCGTGAACTGGCCGCCTTCGCTGGTTTTGGTTCCGATCTTGATGCCGCTACTCAGGCCCAACTGACCCGTGGTGAACGCTTGGTCGAGATTCTCAAACAGCCCCAATACCAGCCGCTGCCCATGGAGAAGCAGGTGACCATCATTTTTGCCGGTACCAAGGGCTTCCTTGACAAGTTCCCGGTGGACACGCTGGCCGACTATGAAAAGGAGCTCTACAACTACATTGAGGCCAACGAACCCTCAATCTTCACCGAAATGCTTGAGAAGCAGGCCATCAGCCCTGAACTTGAGGAAAAGATGAAGAAGACGCTGACCAACTTCGGGGAAACCTTCAAGGCAACCAAAGGCCTGAACTGAGCAGGATAACTACTTATGCCTGGACTAAAGGACGTTAAAGACAAGATCAACGGCGTGAAGAAAACCGCCCAGATCACCAAGGCGATGAACATGGTCGCCTCGGCCAAACTGCGCGGTGCCCAACAGAAGATGGAGCGTTTCCGTCCGTATGCCGGCAAGTTCGCCGAGGCCATGCGTGATCTGTCCGGCGGGATCGATAGTGGTGACCTACCGCTCATGGAAGTGCGCAATGTCCAGAAGGTGGAGATAGTCGTTGTCACCTCTGATCGCGGCTTGTGTGGCAGCTTCAACGCGAACATCATTAAGGCGGCGCTTCGGCTGGGTCGGCAATATGAAGCCGAGGGAAAGACGATCAGTTTCGTCACTGTGGGCAAGAAAGGCACGCAGACATTCCGACGGTCCGGCAAGCTGCGCGCCTCTTTTAACGACATCATGGGTTCATTCCAGATGTTCAACGCGCGTGAAATCTCCCAAAATATCACTGAGGCCTTTCTCAACGGCGATAGCGATCAGGTTGACTTGGTGTACGGTAGGTTTTACTCCGTGGCCCTACAAAGACCGGAACGGGAGGAACTCCTGCCAATCAAGCCGCTGGCTGTCGAGGAGAGCGCACCTGGCACAGTCGGAATGAGCGGAAGCTACACCTACGAGCCCGATCCCGGTGAGATCATGGAGGTGCTGTTGCCGCTTTTTCTCAACGTGCAGGTGTACCACTCCATGCTTGAAGTCGGCGCCAGTGAACATGCGGCGCGTATGACCGCCATGGACAACGCCACTAGAGCTTGCAAAGACATGATCAAGGAACTGACCAGCTTGTACAACAAGGCTCGTCAGGCGGCGGTCACGAGCGAATTGATGGACATTGTCGGCGGCGCCGAGGCGCTCAGGGGATAAGACGGTTTTTTAAAGGTTATGACTGGCTGAGAGGAGGCCATTGTAAATGGGTGAGCAAAAAATTGGAAAAATAATTCAGGTCATTGGACCGGTCGTCGACGTCGAGTTTGAGCCCGGGAAACTGCCGGACATTCTGAACGCGCTGCATATCACCAATCCTGCAATCAACGACCAAGAGGACAACCTTGTCTGCGAAGTCGCCCTGCACATGGGGGACAACGTGGTTCGCACCATTGCCATGGATCAGACTGACGGCTTGGTGCGCGGTATGGCCGCCAAAGACACCGGTGAGCCAATCACTATACCGGTCGGTGCGCCGGCCCTGGGCCGAATCATGAACGTGGTCGGTCGCCCGGTAGACGGCCTTGGCCCGATCGATTCTGAGAAGCAGATGGCCATCCACCGCCCGGCACCAGCCTTTACCGAGCAGGATACTGATGTCAACGTCCTCGAGACAGGCATCAAGGTCATCGACCTGCTCGTGCCATTTCCTCGCGGCGGCAAGATGGGCCTGTTCGGCGGTGCCGGCTGCGGTAAGACCGTTATCATGATGGAGATGGTCAACAACATCGCCATGCAGCACGGTGGTATCTCGGTCTTCTGTGGCGTTGGGGAGCGAACCCGTGAGGGGAACGACCTGTACAATGAAATGAAGGAATCTGGCGTCCTGCCTAAGGCCGCACTCGTCTATGGACAGATGACTGAGCCGCCGGGCGCCCGTGCTCGAGTCGCCCTGACCGGTCTGACTGCCGCTGAGTACTTTCGTGACGAGGAAGGTCAGGACGTGCTTCTTTTTGTCGACAATATCTTCCGCTTTACCCAGGCCGGCTCTGAGGTTTCAGCCCTGCTCGGCCGCATCCCTTCCGCTGTTGGCTACCAGCCGACGCTGGCGACGGACCTTGGTGCCCTGCAGGAGCGGATCACCTCCACCCACAAGGGGT
>JAVEYP010000246.1:0-4033 GCA_034003445.1 Desulfobulbus sp. | reverse complement strand
AACAGGGCCGCCCGTCCGTCGCCCGAATCGTGGCCACGCTGGTTTGACTGCTCATCGTGATGAGGCGTGCGGCCTCGCCCTTGTCCAGGGGGAAGGCGGCGGAGGCGATGTGGCGGCCGGCCATGTCTTGGCAGAAGAAAATGAGCGTCCCGGCCTCCTGCTCAAGATGTTTGCAGAGGGCGATGAGGTCGGCTTCGTGATTCACGAGGTCGACGAACAGGGCAGTGAGCGGCATGGGGCCTCAGGCGCCGTAGAGCTGCCTGGTCCGTTCCATCTCGGCGGGCAGGTCTTCGGCCACGGCCTGGTACTCCTCGACACTGGCCTGGATATGGGTTGCCAACTCGGGAGCGAGGCTGGCCGGCAGCCCTTCCTTGACGCCGTAGCCAAGTTGCTGGCCGAGGTACTCGCTCATCTGCAGGATGCCGGCAGGCGACTGCGGCACCACCGCTAGGTCGGTGCGATGGTGGTTAGCAATGGCCGCGACCACTGGCTCGGCGATACGCCATTCGCGAGCAAGCAGAGCGCCGATTTCGCTGTGGTCTGTGGCGAACAGTTCCTGCTCCAGCTCGATGATGTTTGGGCCGCCGTCGACCAGCCGCTCTATCAGAGCAAAAAAAAGCGATTCGCTGGTTTCCAGTTCGACGATCAGGCCGATGTCGTGGAGGAGGCCGCACAGGTAAGCGTCGTCACCGTTGATGGCGAAGATCCGCTCGGCGATCATTTTGCCGCAGATGCCTGAGGCGGCGCTGTGTAGCCATAGCCGCATCGGAGAGAATTGGCCGGAGCCGGCCCGGTGGTTCAGCATTCCCTGAACCGCGTCGGTAATGGCGATGTTGCGGAGATTCCTGGTGCCGAGCAGGACAACGGCCCGGGAGATGGAGTCCACCCGCCGTTTCAGGCCGAGCCAGGCGCTGTTTATCAGGGTCAGCAGCCGGGCCACCAAGGCAGGGTCGAGGCGGATGACCGCCTCAAAGTCCTGCAGGGTCGATTCCTGGTCGTTGACCAGTTGAGTAAGCCGGGCGACGATGTGCGGCAGGGTCCTGATCTCCCGAAATTGGTTGATCAGGGCGGCGGCAGGAGGGATGGGCATGGCGTTGCGCTGGCGGGGCGGCTGCTCAGCCGGCGATCTCTGTCTTGGTGACCGCCTCGGCCTTAACCCGGTCGAGCAGCTCGGCGAGGACCGGCTTGATATGCTCGCGTAGGTCTCCAGCCACGAGGATAAAAAGCAGGTCGTCGCCAGGCTGAAAACGGCCCGAGCGACCCTCTACGATGATCTCATAGATGCCCGGCCGCTTGAGGTATTCCTGGCGCAGCTCTTCCACTTTTTCCTGGTCGACCACGGTTTCCAGAGCCGTGACCGTGGTTCGATCGCCGCGAGACCAGGCGCGCACGATGCCGTTATGGACGAGGATCATGCCGACGTTTTCGGCGAAGCCGGGACGTTGTTTCAGTTCCGCAATAGTTTTCGAGATGTCCATGATGACTGTGCTGTTTCAGTTGGTCGTACTGATAAGGGGCCTTAAGTGCATCAGGCTGCTGTGCCGGGTCGGGATGATCAAAGTTTCACCGATGCGGATGGGCTCTTGGGGATTGCGGTTGTTGATGGCCAGCAGGTCTTTTAGTGGGATTTGATGCTGCCGGGCAATGGAGGAGCCGGTGTCGCCCTTGCGGACCGTGTGGTGGACCGTCTGGTGTGCCCGGGCCGGTGCGGTCTTGGCCGCGGGTCGCGCCTTGACGACGACCGGCGCCCTGACCCGGGGGCTCACCTTGACGGTGGGTGGCGTTACGGCCTTGTGGTAGGTCAAAGTTTTGGCCACAGGCACGGTGGTCCTTTTTCCGGCAGTCGCCTTCTGCATCTGGCTGGTGTTGTGCAGACGCACCAGGTAGCCTTTGGGCAACGGCTGATGGCCGTCCAGCACAGGTTTGCGCAGGGCCGGGTTCAGGCGGGCAAATTCGGCTGCGGAGAGGCCGAAATTTGTTTGCAACCGGCCGATGGACGCGTCATCCTTAAGCCGGAAGGTAACGGTCGCTTCGGGTCGTTCGAACGGCACTCCCGGCACCGCAGAAACCCGTTGAGCCACCCGGACCGCGGCGAGGAATTCCGGATAGAAGTTGCGCGAGGCGAACTGGAAGGAACCCTGCCGATAGGAATGGAAGATTTTTTCGTAGCAGCCCTTTTCCCTGACGGCCCGAATCATGCCCGCTCGGCCGTGGTTGTAGGCGGTGAGCGCCAGCGGCCAAGTCTTCAGCTGGGAGTAGTTCGTCTTGAGTAGGCGGGCCGCTGCCTGGGTGGCCAGGTAGGGGTCGAGCCGTTCGTCCACTCCTTCGTTGACAGTCATGTATTCCCGGCCGGTAGCGCGGGTGAACTGCCACAGGCCGGCCGCCCCGGCCTTGCTGTACGCCTTTGGATTGAACGACGACTCCACGTGCGGCAGGTACGCCAACTCCGGCGGCAACCCTTCATTGAAGAAATGCTGTTTGAACTGGGCGACGTACCTGCCTGAGCGGAGCACCCCCTCGTAAAACCGGTCCTTTTGGCCGAGTTGCATGCGAATGTTCTCCCGCGCCTTGTGAAAAATGGCGTGTCGCTGCTGCGGGAACAGGCTGGAGATGTGTTTTTCCGCCCGGGTGCTCGGCCGTTTGCCATCGCCTAGGTCCGTGAGAATGTTGCTAATGCGTTCTTTAGCGGCACGTATGCGCTCGTTATTGATGCGCGCCGCGTTGGTTTCTCGCCAATCCACTAGCTCGACCACGCTATACACTCGTCCAAGGTCGTCACTGTCATGGAGGACCCCCTGGCGGGTGGTATAATGGCTGTAAATGTTCTCCCAGAAGCCGACGTTGGCACGGATGCACGGGTAGAGAGGGAATTTTTCGGCCTGGGAAGGGGTGGGGCCGAAGAGGCACATGCCGAGCAGGAAAAGCAGCCAAAGGACAGTGGCGCGCGGCCGGCAAACGGCGTGAAGGGAGAGCGGAAGAATCATGGTGTGCGAGTAGACAGTGCGCGGAACAGGGTGGAGGATTGTACGCTGGTTGACATACTGGTAGAGTATAGCACATATTGGGTCCTGGTCGACACCAAAACACAAGCCCGAAGTGACCGGCCCCTGCGGGTAACGATTTGTCCACAGACGTTTTTTTTGGAGAACTGACATGTACATGCCCATCATCGGCACCCTTGGCTACATTCTTTCTCCGGACGGACTGCAGACCTTACTCGTCCACCGCACCGCCCGTGCCAGCGACCAGCATCTTGGCAAGTATAACGGGCTGGGGGGTAAAATGCACTCGGACGAAGATGTGGTCGGCTGTATGCGGCGGGAGATCCGCGAGGAGTCGGGTCTCGAGTGTACGGCCCTGGAGTTGCGCGGTACTATCAACTGGACAGGCTTCGGGCCTGACGGCGAGAATTGGCTCGGATTCATCTTTCTGATCACTGCCTTCACTGGTACGCTGCTCGCCCGCAACGAGGAAGGTAATGTGGCCTGGTACCCGGTCGATGCCCTCAATCGACTGCCGATGTGGGAGGGGGACCGGTATTTCCTGCCTATGGTGTTCGACGGTGATGTCCGGCTTTTTCACGGCCACATGCCTTACGCAGAGGGACGGCCGATCGGCTGGAGCTACAGCCGCGTGTAGTCGGACGGGCGGAGGAGACGACGGCGCACACGACGCCCGCAAAGTTGTTGCGTTCGCTGGGTGCCATCTGTATAATAATCCCCTGTTGTGAGCCACGATTGGTTTAAAAAGAAATAATTTTCGCTTTTTCAGCAATTTAACGCTTAAGGAAAGTGTTATGAACAACAATCCGGAACTGCATCGTCTTGAACAGTTTGTCGATAAACTCCTCAATAAATATAATCAGTTGAAAGCCGACTACCTCGCTCTGCAGGAAATCCTGCGGGAGCGCGACGGCGAGTGCTCTGATCTCAAGAATAACGTTGCCAATCTGAGCAGCGAACGGACCGAGGTTGGTTCCCGTGTGGCCGGTCTGCTTGACCGCATCGAGCAGTGGGAGAATGAGCATGCCGAC
>JAVEYP010000245.1:0-4034 GCA_034003445.1 Desulfobulbus sp. | reverse complement strand
ACCAGGCGGGCCGCCTCTTCTCGAAATTCTCTCGTGTATCGACCTTGCGGAATCTTCCCCATGATTGACACCTCCTTCTGGTTATCGACCAAAACATTGGTGTCCATTTTTTTCAACCTACCTCAGTAACCTCCCTCTACGATCTGATGGATGCCGCCTACGACGTCCAACTGATAGAAGAGACCAGCCGGAAGCTTGGCCATGTCCCGATTACCGATCGAAATGGACGAGGCAAGGAGATTGTCCCCATGGAGCCGCACGGAGCAGAGCATTACAAGATTCGATCGTGCGCGGAACGGGCGAACAGTCGGCTGAAAGAAGATTTCGGTGCCAGCAACACCATGGTCAAGGGGCACAACAAGTTGACCCTTCCCCTGATGTGAGACGTTGCCGTCCTGTTTGCCGATCAGTTGCTTCGGCTGGCCGGATAGGCTCCAGCTAGCAAGGGTCAGAGGGAGCGGCCTGCACGCAAACCGACAAACTGTTCATTTTGCAAAACGCTCAAGGGGATGTAAAACTCCAATTAGAGGCGCCGGCCTTCATCTGGAAGCTCCAAAGGATAGCTATGCGTTACGAATAAAAAGGGTGTTGCAGAGGAACTGTACCCCACCCCCGCTGAACCGGACTCGTTCAAGGACGTAACCGTGTCAGATACTTCTGGCGCGGCCTTAATGTGACCAGCGAAAAACAAAAGCAGCGTGGCCGTCGCAGCCTTTGCCGGCCTGTAAATGGCAGGATGAGCGAGTTTGGATGCAGCCGCCTCCCTTCTGCCATGATTTAAGGAACCTTAGACTCAGTGAGCGCTTATTTTTTAGCTTCAATTGCGTCGCACTCAACATTTACATGCGTCACGTTAGGGGCTCATACGCGGTCCGGCCTTGCCTCCCCAATATCACACAGAGCACACAGCCACTGGTTTTCGGCCAGCGGGGAAAACCTCATTGCACCTCATCCGTCATCCTGCAACTCTCTTAATGAAGCCGGCACACAGAATAGTCAGATTTTGTACCTTAATCTTTGCATAAGTTGCCCTGTTGTCCGTCCTGCCTCGGATAGATAGTATTGAAATTGTACGGCAACGTCGATGGGGATTGGCCCCACAGCAGGCTCAGCTCTTCGCAGTTTTACCCAAGGAGGGTGCATGCGCCCGAAGGCAAGTTTGTAAAACCAAGGATCCGGAAAAAGACAGTGGAAGAAAATCAGAGCCAGTGGGATTGTGATTCTAATAGACAATGAAAAACCCGTTGTCTTTTTGGTGTATGACCTCGGCCAAGGGGGAATATCTTTTGTCCACGCTGGGGTGGCGCAGGTAAAATCCGCTGAAATCCGAATGGATGTACTTATCTTCGACACCCGTAAAAACTTTGATTACTATATCATTCAAATAAACGGTCTCGTGAAAAAACGTCAATTGATCTCGGACCCGACAAGCTGAGTCCCTGCCTGGCGCTATCATGTCGAATTTTTGGGTTAGACAAGATAAAAAAAGATGTGTTACAATCATTTTGCATCGATGCGACCAAGGGAAAATATTGTAAGCTGAGTGCCTTGGGCTAATTCCCTATTGAGGTCTGTTGTTACAGTTTTTATCACTTTATAGAGATATTAAAAACAATCCTTAAATGTCATTTTTTGGCCGTTTATCAGGAAGAACAATTACTAGCGAGTATATAAAATATTGGAGGCGTTATGAGGAATAACATCATTTGAAAAGTCGATACTATCCATAAGAAACAGCCGGATCAGGACAAGGAAGGGAGTGCCTTATCCTGCCAAGCACTCCAACAGACTCAACTTTTGTTAGCTGATAAATTGGACACTCTGGCTAGGGCGTTTGCTAAAAAAGCCGAAGGCCGTAAAGCTCATCCTAAGCTGGCTTTCTACAGCAATGAAGCAAACGAAATTCTGCATCAATCTGCAAGATATGTACTTGATTTTAACTAAGAAAAAACACAGACAGAGGTCTGCGAGTATATACGGAGGTATCCGGGACAAAGTTTTATTATCGCCGGCAGTATGGGTTTTCTACTTGGGGTCGTACTGCGGCATCGTTAATCGGGAGATGATCAGTGAACAAGAATGGGGTGCATATCGGGCCCGAGTCGGAGCGGGAATCAATAAAAAGACTGTTGGGCGACCTTGTCTCGCACGTCAGCACAATTGTTCGTGGCGAGATTGCCCTCGCGATCCAAAGCCTCCAGGAAAAGATAAGCGACATCAGTGATGGGCTGCTTATGTTGGGCGGTGCTCTTTTTATTGGGTTTGTCGCTTTTTTTCTCTCTCGGCTGCGGTTGTCATAAAACTTTCCGAAACGATGTCTGTTTCGGCAGCGGTTTTTTTGGTTGGCGCAATTCTGGCCGTTATAGCTATTCTCCTCGCATCTTTTGGTTGCAGAAAAATCAAACCATCTGTTGACTAGCCAATCGAGCCATCAACAAGGAAGGAGTCAAGGTCATGAGTGGAATTAACGATATTCGTCCGTCACTTAAAAATGACGGCTCTCGAGATTCAGATAAAATACGAAGGGACATTGTCCAAGCTGAGCAGCAGATATCTCAGACAGTTGAACAAATTGGCGAGCGGATTAAGGAAACAATGGACTGGAAGCTGTATGTCAAGGATGCTCCTTATTTAGCTTTGGGTATTGCTGTTGGACTGGGTTATCTAGCGTCAGGGATATTGGCCACAAGAAAAACATCGGCAGATCGACTCTTGGATACCCTCACTGATGAGGTTCGTGCCACCGTTGGCGGCATCACTGACCGCGCGGCGGGACCGGCGATCGGTCAAGTTATTCTGCTTAGCGTAGCAACGAAAGTTGTCGCCAACTGGGTGCAAAATGTCGCTGAGAAAAAAAACCGGCAATCGAGTAGTTGTAATACAGTCTACTGCACACTGCCTACTGATTCCGAAGTGTGACACAATGCTGTACCTTAAAAAAACTATCATTTAGATCTAGTGGAGGTTCCAATGAAAGAGACGAAACAGAAAAAAGGATCAACAAATGAACGAGCCCTCGATTCAAACCTTCAGGCCGGAAAATATAAGTTGAGGGAGGTAGAAGAACAGACACAACAAGCCATGAACAGAGCCGCAAACGCTGTCGAAGAAAACTCTGACAAGGCAGCGAATAAAGCCGGTGAATCATTCGAAAAGGTAGCTCCGATTGCCCAGGAACTTCATAAAAAAACAGGCGGGAAGGTTAATAATACCTATCAACACGCCAAAAAATATCGAGTAGAGCATCCTGGAAAAATACTCTTTATTGCCTTAGGCGTCGGGGTGGGGATAGGGTTTATTTTGGGCCAAAATACGCATCCTTCCAGTGGAACTCGCTACGCCAAACCGATAATCACTGCCGCCTCGGATGTCGCCATGCAGTTTTTCCGTTAACAAACAAGTTGCAAGCTGTTGCTCACAGTCCATTCCAGTTGGTCAAAATAGACTGTGAGCAACGATGTCTATGCAAAACACCTTCATTGAATCAAAGAGGTGCAATGATGCTCTCATGGGCCGTGACCTTTCTCATTGTGGCTATTGTCGCAGGGTTATTGGGTTTCACTGGAATAGCCGGTGCCGCAGCGGGGATTGCCAAGATTTTTTTCTTGTTCTTTCTCGTCGCATTTGTGGTTTTATTCGTGCTTGGCCGACGACCAAAGCGTTAATGTCGTAATCGTGTTGGGTCAAAGTAGCTAGTCCTATACGGATCCTTTACCTAGCATTTGGGGCGGGTCTCTTCTCCATGGCGTTTCATCACATGGAGGGCTCCTTTGGGCCATGGCCTTCTGAGCCTTAGAACCTTAAGGGAAGAGGTACCGAGAACATCTGAACCTGTCGCAAAACCGGTGCAATAAATTTCAATATATGTTATTGAATTATCGATATTAGTTTATGTTTCCAGCCTCTCTGCCCGCTGAAGGAACCCTGCATGCGTCGTCGATTTCACAAGCCCAACCGGAGTCAACTGCACCTGCTGCCGATATCCATCGATCAGTGGGTGGAGGAAAATCACCTTGCCCGGTTTCTTTGGGATT
>JAVEYP010000244.1:0-4038 GCA_034003445.1 Desulfobulbus sp. | reverse complement strand
CGATCCGCTCCTGCAGCTGCCGCAGTCCTTCTTCGTGGTCCTGCACCAGGGCCGTGAGGGTGGTTCCCATGGGTTGGTTTTCCCCTTGTTAAAAACAGAATCTGTGGTATAAGTGCCGCCACGTCAGGGCGACGTAGCCAAGCGGTAAGGCAGTGGTCTGCAAAACCATTATTCAGCGGTTCAAATCCGCTCGTCGCCTCCAGCTGGTTCAGCGGCCGTCGGGTTTTCCCGGCGGCCGCTTTTTTTTTGTGCTCCGCGTTCAATCGTCGAGCAGGTACTCGTGCTCGACGGTATGATTGGCACCCTTGCGGCCGAGCACGGACGAGTAGAGCAGAAAACGGTCCACGGTGAAAGGGCCAGCCGTGAACAGGCCGTTACTTTCCAGGTAACGGCCGACCTTGGTTGGCGGAGTGTCGCGCAACCGCGCCAAGGTGATGTGCGGGCTAAAGCGGCGGTTGTCCGGCTCGAGACCGAGTTGGAACAGGCGCGTGACGATCTTGCGCTGGAGCACCTGCAGGGGTTCGCTGCGCTCGACCCCAGCCCAGACGACCTTTGGCAAGCCGCGCGGAGGGAAATGGCCCACCCCCCGCAGGCGAAGGGGAAAGGGCGATCCCGTGCACGCCGCCAAGGCTTCACGGGTGTCAAGAAAGGCGTTGCCGTTCACCTCACCGATGAAAGAGAGGGTGAGGTGCAACTGCGTAACCGGCGTCCAGCGGGCGTCGGGCAGGCCGGCGCAGATTTCGGCCACCTGCTGCTGGATGACTTGCGGCGGATCAATGGCAACAAAAAGCCGTTTTTCCATTCTCTTTATCCTGGAGAGGTGAGGCCTTCTCCGTCCTTTTATGATGAAAATTCGAAGGAAGAAGCAATTACCACCGTTATTGCTATTTATCTGGAGGCAGTTTTTTGGATTTTCAGTTTGGCTGCTGCGGATCCAATTCCTGTGGACAGGAAGTTTAAGAACCAGATAAAATTAACGATATAGAAGGAATATGACCCTCCACAGAGGAATGTTTTACTCTTCTGTTGGCCGCCATGGACAACAAGACATAGGGTTGTATCCCCGCGAACCTGTTTGCCTATAGCACGTTTATGGCCAGGGCTCTACCGGTACATTTCGTTCCAATTTTTGTCGAACTCTTGATCGGGGCTACACTGGCCAATCGAGGTTTTGTTATCGGGGCATGGATGGCGATCAATTCGTTCCGCAGCTGGGGCGCCTCTTACCAAGGGCTCTAGGGGGCTAGGGGATCCTGTTGGGGTGCTCAGGACTACAGGCGGTCGCAATGGTGGTGAAACCCTTGCGGAGTCCCCAGCTTGGACTGTGTGGATGTGCTGGCCAAGGGCAATGTGGGTACGCTCACGAAACAGCGTTAGTTCCTGGCATCTCAGCGACTGGCAGGGGCTAACCCGGAGATTGAGCAGCGCTCACGAAACAGCGTTAGTTCCTGGCATCTCAGGCTCTTCAAGTATATGAAAAACGGAGAGGGCTGGCGCGAAGACTGGCAGCAATCCCACCGGTGCTGCACCGCTGGCACAGGTTCTCTCGGAGTCCTATCCCTGACGCACCTGCTGGGCGGCTGCTGTCGCGACGAAGTGATGTGAACGACCTGAAGTAATTGATACCATGACGGTAAAAAGTACCAGTGGTCACCGGGCACGTTCGCTTGGGCGTGTGGTTTTTTTTAGCAATGGCCGAGTGGGGGACTGGGGAAACCCAACATGGCGTACATTCCAGCCAGCCTTTTTCTCGGGAAATCAACTGCGGCCGTTTCCCGATCAAGGCTTGCCGATCAAAATAAGCGGGCACAGCAAGCAAAGAGCGAAAAAATTCACCATTCGTTTCCGCCTTCATGACGACGCCAAGCTGGCAAAACTTCAGATTTCAGGATCATTCTTGTAAAAGGTAATAAAAACCTCGCCCAATCTGAACCCAAACTTGGAGAAGACGGCGCGATTAATCAGGATTTTTTCGTCCAATTGCCACATCCAATCATCAAAGTTTACCTTGTAAATCTTGTCACCTACAGGCAGTGCCAGCACATATTTCCAATTCAAGGCATTCCCTGCTGCAGCTCCTGAAGCTTCACCGACGACATCGGCCGCAGTACCTGTGTACCGATCATTGTGTTTTTTAATCGTCCAGACGCGACGTTCTTTCTTGCCGTCAGCATACGTAAAATGTTCATCAAAGGTGCCGGTGTCGCCTTGCCAGCTACACTGCATATCAACCGTCATGCGACGAATAACCTTTCCTGAACGATCTTGGACGATACCGTAGGCCACAACAGGTCCGTTAAAATATTCCTGCATGTTGAACTGAGGTTTTTGATTTGCATAGTCAGAAAGCTGCACCGAGGTACAGCCCGCCATAAGCGAGGCAAAGAGCGCACAAAAGAACAACCAGAATGATTGATAACCAGGAAGCATATTTACCTCCGATTTTTTTAGATTTTCAGCCACCATTGATCAGTCGGCTGCGCATTTTCAGATCGATAGGATCTTTTCCCAACCATATACCAAAATATGCTGCGGCAAAATCTGGTCCAGGAATAGTGATGAGAGCGCTACCATTATAGCTCAGCTCTGTTCCTTTGCCCGGAACATAGGTCAAAGCGTATCGATCACCAGGTTTGACGTCACGATACACTGCGTTAAGTTGGTCTATACGGCTTCGCAGGCGAGCTAATTCATTCTGGCTGTGATTACGTTCCAGAATCGCTTCCGCCCCTTTACCAAAATCTGGCCCAGAAATAGACACAAGATAGCTTAATTCAAGACGCTTGGGGATGTCAGCCAGAACATCATTGGGTGAACCGTTTTCAGGAAGGTACAGAGCCGCCACATAGACCTTGAAAAATTTCAACCACCGCAGCAGTGCTACGCCCCGAATCGGGATCTGCTTGTGATCAATGGAGACGCTCTCCTGGAACTGCACACCTTCGATGCTTAGAGCCGCGACGTTGATTGGTTGAAAGACCAGTAGGGTAATAAGAAGTGTCCTTTGTGCTAGGCGAGAAAAAGAGTGGACAACCGGCATGGGCGCTCCTTTTGAAAAATTCTGTCAACAAGTGCATGTGCACAATATCACGGTGTGGGCAGCATGACCTCTAGTGTCATGTGTGTTAGTGGAAAAGCACTGTTTGCTCCAAAAATTGAGTTCACTCCAGGGCCTGCCAAGGTGCCAACCTTACCCATCCTGATGTGTGCTCGAACCCTGAAACAGAAGAGTGGTTGCATCATTAGACTGGCAAATATCCAGAGCTTTACTGATCAGTTTGAGGACAACCTAGTTGTCCATCTGCCACAGGCCTCTCCCGACCTGAGCATCGCCGTGGCTAGGTGATAGGGTATGTGCTGAGGATTACATCCTCCATGTTGGATCGGTTGTTTGAACAGGGATATGGCTGTCATTGATTGCCGAGCGCGCTGCAATCCTGGTGATGGGATGGAGCAGATTTTTTTCCACGGCTTTTTCCAAGCTGATCGCCATCACGGCAATATGTTCATCCCGCCGGCCAAGGTGGCCTGCTTCAGTGATTTTCTCCCACGGGGGCCGGCTGTTACTGAAGGATGGGGGAATTTGACGGATCTAGCCGCCAACAATGAAGCCAACATTATCAGCGGTGGGCTCAAAGTGACCCTACAACCGGCTGAGTTTGGTGGTGAGGCTCTGGGGCGGAATTTGGAAGGGCTGATGCATAGGCACCTGTTCCGGAACCTGCCCGGTAGAGTGCGGACAATGCTGCTGGAGGAGCGCAGGGGCAGATTGCGGTTTGAGTTTCAGCATCGGCGGATGACATTGCTTGACGAAACACTCGATAAAGTCTCCAGCCGCATTGCCTTTGTCATGGTTCTTGCGGCGCTGATTGGAGGCGGCTCCGTGGCCTTGCACGCCCCTATTCCTCTGTATTTAGCACGAGGTGCCCATCATTGGTCTGATCGGCTACCTAGTCGCTGGCATCAGAGGGTTCCGGCCGTTGCCCTCTCCATCATCCGGCACGCATCTATGTGTCCGGCTTATAGAAAGCGTTGGTA
>JAVEYP010000243.1:0-4043 GCA_034003445.1 Desulfobulbus sp. | reverse complement strand
CGTTCGTGGGTAGTCAGTCCCGGCAACTGGGTGAATTGTAGCGTCCATGAACCTATACTACAGGTTGCGGCTGGTTGAGTAAACTGCATACCCACTTTTAATAAAACGATTAAGAGCTGCGATTGGCACAGGCTTGTTTTCAGAAACTCTCAGCCCCTGTCGGTTCTTGACGCAGTGTGCCATTGTGTGCATGTCGAAAATTGGAGAGATCCTGATATATTTCCTTACGGACGCGATTGATACTGCCCAGAGGGCGATGCTCAGGAAGGCAGTGCCAAGGAGTAAACGATAAATTTTCCCCAAAATCCATCTGTGCCTCGGAATTGAATGTTTGGGGAGGGATGGTAATCGTCGCGACCTTTTGAAAAGGAGCAAGCTTTTCATCCCAGATGATGCTCGCATCTTCAATCGGCATCTGTTTAGGATCTGATTGAAATTGCACCATAAAATCAAAACTCGCCCCATTTTTAGCCAATTGCTGCTGCATGACCTCGCTCAGATAATTGGGCGAAGGATTTTTAGGCATAGTATTGAAATTGCTTGAAGTCGGTCGCACTGAATATTTTACGGCTCGGGCGCCAAACAGATAAGGCGTAGTGCTCCAATATTGAATATCCACAGGATTGGTGTGGTGTTTGGCGCCCCTTGCAAAGAGTACGATTTCTCGCAGATGGGCATCAAACGGATTGAGAAAGAAACGAATCAGATGACCGTTAATGGCCGCATCGACGAGTTTATGGAACTCAGCCGCTGTACCGACAGGCAGGATGGGAGAACTCATCAAGATAAAATCTTGCGTCTGTGCATCCTTTTCATCGTCCAGTAATTTTGCTCCGCTAACCCCCATAAGCTTAATCGCCATGCCTCGTGCGTCCCTTTTCGTATCCGCTTGCACTTCGCCGGAGGCATTTGAAAAGCGAATCCAGGCAGGATACCTGCGCGCCTCCTTAAAAAGACCGACCCGCAATTCGTTTGGCATTTGCGGCTCCACAGTGAAGACCGCTTTGACACAGCCGTGCTGTTTCGGGTGTGCACCACGCAGCATTTCGCCTGCAGCGTAGTCTTTCTGCATTTTTCCTTTTAAGAGTTCAACAAGCTTTTGAGCATGGATATTCTCATCCGGTTGAAGCTGCTCCTGTGCTCCCTCCAGTTGGGCTGTGTTTTCTACTCCCATACACCCTCCATTCAAACAGGCTAAGGTACACAAGAATATTCCAATAAAAATGATTGATTGGCTCTTCATGTACTAGTCCTCAGGATTACTTATTGAGCCTTCCGATCCGTCTATTTCTTTCAACCCAGTTCGCCATGACCCAGGACACCTCAATGAACGTGGCTTTACTGTCCATGCAGTCAGAACACTAGGTGCGCCCTGTCGTTAACTGACGTCCTTCCGGGAAGGTTGCCTGTCGGTCAGCTTGCCGACCACAAGATTCATCGAGTTAGGACGCCGATTCTTCAGTCTGCGGCCGAGCCGCCTCCGGAGCAATCGATCACGAGATTGCTCCGGAGGCTTTACGAGGCTGTGCTAAACCGGCTTGCTTACTTCTTTTTCCGCGCCTCTAGTATTGGCTGGAACGGTCCGTACTGATGCTGTTCTTGCGAAAAGTTATCCGCATAGGGCGGATACGGGCAATCCACCGCTTTCTTGTCAAGATTAGGATAGTCCTTTTCCAGCCCGCTCATCTGTGGCCGATCCTTGGAACTGAGATATGCGCTGATATCGTAGGTGTCTTCAGTAGTGATTGCCGGATGATTCCACACCGTTCCCAACGGCATATTGCTGTGAACAAAAGCGGCGTTGGTCAGCATCCGGTTCATTCCCGCTCCATTGTTATAGCTGTTCTTTCCCCACAGCGCCGGTGCGACACGGCTCCCCTTAGAACCAGACGACAGTGACTGATACCCCTCTCCATTTTCGCCATGACAGGACATGCAGAAGCGGCTGTATATCTCTTCGCCTTGTTTCAGGTCAGCCTTGCGGTTCGGACCTTCGAATTTTGGGGTGACCAGGCCGTAAACATCCTTGGGCATGTCTTTCGATAACCAGTCTATGTAGGCGACCATTGCCTTCATCTCTTTGCCGTCTTCAGCAAGAGACTTGCCGTTCAGGCTGCGCTCAAAACACCCGTTAATTCGCTCTTCAAGACCAGCCACCTTGTCTTCCCGTCCTCGGTATTGAGGGTAGGTCTGGCTCACGCCCATCCACGGGAGTCCGAACTGCTTGGTGCCGTTATCCTGGTGACAGCTCGTGCAGTTCAGGCTGTTTCCGGAAAAACGCATGTTCTCATCCTTTGCACCAAGGCCGAGTTGCGCATAGGTATCGCTCAAAAGAAGGGCACCGTAGCGGATCAGATCACCTTCCTCTCCCTCCGGGATATCTGTCATGAGCGGTGGTACCCAAGCAGGAGATGTTGCCTTCACCTCGAGTGGCTGCGCGGTGGTGAGCCCCGTATCCGCCAGCGTGGTCAAAAACCTCATGATATTATTGATTTCTTCGTCTTTGAGTTCTTCGTTGAGCTGCAAGAAACCCATCATATCCACTGCTTCAGCCAGGGTGCCTGCCTCACCGTCGTGGAAATAGGGGGCGGTCACGGTGACATTGCGCAGCATGGGGACCTTGAATACATATTTGTCCCTTTCAAGTTTTGTTATTTCAAAACGTCCAAGATCTTGGTCGTTGGTATACTCAGTGAACACACCCATTTTTTGGTAGGTCATCCCGCCCATGTTCGGGCCGCTGTGGCACTGTATGCATCCCACATTGATAAAGGTGCGCATCCCTTCCATTTCCTGCGCGGTCAGGGCTTGATGGTCGCCATCCATGAAACGATCGAAGCGACCCTTGCTGATCAGTGTTCGCTCAAAGGCTGCGACGGCTTTCGCAAAGTTATCGAAAGTCACGGGATCTTCCTCACCAGGAAAGACCTTTTCAAATTCAGGAGGATACGAGGCTATTTCTTTCAGCCGTGCGGCTATTGATTCGCCATCAGGCATGCCCATTTCAACGGGGTTGAGCGGGGGCCCCTTTGCCTGTTCTTCCAAAGTGGCAGCGTTTCCATCCCAGAATTGTGCAATCTGGTACCCAGCATTCAAGACTGTCGGATCATTGCGAGGACCAGATTTTCCTAATGCGCCTAAGCCGGTCTTGAGGTGGTCTGCGCCTGCGCCTTTGTTTTCAAGGGGGTGACAGGAGTTGCAGGATTGGGTTTTGTTGATCGAAACTGCTTCCTCGGAAAAGAGCTTCTTCCCCAGCGCAATCATAGCGGGGGTGTCCTTCTCACTCCCTGGCATGGTCGCTGGAAGTTTTCCGAAAAGCGCATGCGCCTGCATGAGCAGCACACCATTGGCGGTGCCGGCTACTGCTTGGATGGTCTTCGAAGTCTCCACCGCCTGAGTTTCGGTCGCTTTTTCTTGTCCCCCTGCTGTGGATTCGGCAGAGGCCTGTGAAATTAGATTTCCCCCCATACCAGAAAATATGAGGGTACTGAGCCCCGTTACCAAAAAAACGGATGCTCCTCGTTTCTTTTTCATAACCAATCCTCCTTTTTAGAGATTTTTCTTTGGTGTTACCACCAAAGCTTCTACCTTTCAGCTGACGTTCTGCAGGGCAAATTCGCAGCTGATCACGCTATTGAGCACAGCGTTCCCACAGCCAACACACCAACCGATTAAGTTTGTCAGCAAAACACGAGAAAACCCATTGAAAATGAGCTGCGATAACCAGCGATAATCCCTTGCAATGGGCGAATCAGGTGCGACCACTCATAATCGGTTGTGGGGATTTAATGCCCATTTCCGGCTGCTGCTGCAGCTCGAGCGCGACCGGGAACGGTTTGACCTGCCAGATTTTTTGACAATACTCGCTAATGGAGCGATCCGAGGAAAATTTGCCCATGCGGGCCGCATTCAGAATAGCCATTCTGGTCCATCGCTCGGGATCCTCAAAGACCTCACCCACCTGCTGGTGGCACTCAACGTAGGCCTGGTAATCGGCGAGCACCATATACGGATCGTGATAGAGCAGAGAGTTGATGAGCGGC
>JAVEYP010000242.1:0-4084 GCA_034003445.1 Desulfobulbus sp. | reverse complement strand
ATCTAGTGGTCGCCGCTGATCAGCTGCAATTCTCCACGGCCATCCATCAGCCCCTTGGCATAGCTGCCCTTATAGGTGGAGCCGTCTTCCAGGGTGTTGAGGGCCTTACCGGTGAACGGTTTGTTTGCCGCGGCGTCACTGTAGAGCACGCCCCCGCGGCTATACAGATCCGAGACACTGGTCTGCTGATCGGGTTTGGTGGCCGATTGGGTTGCGTCGCCACGGGCCTCGACCTCCACCCCGGCTTCCTCGTCAGCCTCTTTTTTTGCTTTCTCGGCAGGAGGCTGCAGGTCCGGCGCGGCGGCAGTGAGCCGAGGGGCGGGGGACATCCGTTCAGGCACGGGCGTGGCCGCGGTACCGGCTGGCTCGAGTTCTTGTGTGGTCTCGGCCAACGGCGATCTGGGCTCGTCCACCGGCAGTGCAGCCGCAGCCTGCTCCACCGGTTCAGGTGCAAGGACCGGTTCTGCGGGTAGCCGTGGCGGCTTCACCGGGTTGTCCCCGGCAAAGGTGCCGGAGAACACTGTGCCGTCGGCCTGCTTCCATCGGCCCCGGCCCTCGCGCCGATCAGCGACAAATGCGCCGTCGTAGCGGCCGCCGGCGGCGTAGGTCATACGGCCTTTGCCCTCGCGCTTGCCCGCCACCCAGGTCCCCTCGTAGACCGAACCATCCGCAGAGCGCATCGTGCCCCTGCCCGCAGGCTGGCCACCCGCAAAGGCGCCGGTGTAGCGCGCGCCGTCCGCGCCAGTCATAGTACCCTCGCCGCTGAGCAACCCGTCTTTGAAGGTGCCACTAAAAACCGTGCCGTCCGCAGTGGTCAAGACACCCGGGCCGTTGTATAGATCGTGCGCAAAGGTCCCCTCGTAGCGGGTGTTGTCCGCGTTTTCGAGCACGCCCCGCCCTTCGCGATGGTCGCCGGCGAAACGGCCGGTGTACCGCGCACCGTCCAAGTAGCGGCGCACTCCCTCACCAAGGGGCCGGCCATCGACGAAATCGCCCTCAAAGGTCGAGCCGTCCGCGTAGGTCAGCTTGCCCCTGCCCTCAACGCTGTTGCTGCGAAAGTCGCCAACATACTCGCGGCCGTCCGGGTAGAACAAAGTTCCCTTACCGCTAAACCGGCCGAGCTCGAACTCGCCGGTGTAATCCAGGCTGTCCGGGGTGACCAGTCGGCCCTGACCGTGGATCACCCCGTCGCGGAAGGCGCCGGTGTAGCGGCGGCCGTCCTTGCCGACAAGCACGCCCTCGCCGTGGAAGCGACCCTTGACAAACTGTCCCTTGTAGATTGAGCCGTCCGGCGAGGTGAGCGTGCCGGTGCCCCACAGGTAACCGTCACGGAACTGCCCCTCGTAGACGCGACCGTCGTTATTCGTCAACCGCCCCATGCCGTTCTTGCAGTCGCCCGACTCGCAGGCGGCATACCCGATGGACTGGAGGAGCACCAGGCCAAACAAAAAAGCGCCGATTCGTCGCACGTTCCCTCCTCAGTGCTGGGGTTGTCGCAAAATTTGCCGGATTTCGTCGGCGATGATACCAATGCCCCGGTGTACCTGGGCCTCTTCCTGGGAATAGGTCAGCCGCAAACACTCGCCGGTGTGCGGCCAGCCGGCGGCCAATCCAGGGAAGAAATAATCGCCGGAAACCACCAGCACACCTCGCGCCTTAAGCCGCTCGTAGAGCGCACGGCTGGACACGGGCAGCTCCGGGAACCACAACCACAGAAAAAAGGCGCCCTCCGGTACGTGCACCTTGTACGGCAGGCCGCTAAAGGATTCAGCCACTGCGGCCAGGGCTAGGTCTCGCTTGCGCTGGTAAAAGGGGCAAATCACCTCGCGGCTTAAGCGGAGTATCTCACCCGAGCGGACCAGATCCGTGACCACCATGGCTCCGAAGGCCGACGGTGCCAGGTTGACCACGGCGTTCACCCCGGACACGGCGCGAATCAGCTCGCGTTCGGCGATGACAATGCCGGTGCGGGTGGCCGGCAGGCCGAACTTGGAGAGCGACAGACAGAGCACCAAGTGCTCGTTCCACAGGGGCTGCGCCCCGGTGTAGATCATCCCCGGAAAGGGCAAACCATAGGCACCGTCGACGATCAGCGGGATGTCGTGCGCCTTGGCCAGGTCCGCCAGCCCAGCCATCTCCTCGTCGGTGACCACATTGCCGGTGGGGTTAGTCGGCCGACTGACGCAGATAGCGCCTATCTCTGTGGTGATTTCGATGCGCTCAAAATCGACCCGGTACTTGAAAAAGGTCTCGCCCACCAGTTGGATGCGCGGCTGCACGGCGACGAACAGGTCCGGCTCGATGCCGAGGTCGGCGTAACCGATGTACTCCGGCGCAAGCGGCAGGAGGACTTTTCGTCGGCCGCCGTCGGCCATCCGGCCGGCCAGGAGATTGAACAGCAGGAAAAAAGCCGCCTGGCTGCCATTGGTCAGGCAGACATTCTCCTCGTCAATGGGCCAGCCGTACTCCCGTCGCAGCAGCGCGGCCAGACCACGCCGGAAGTCGCGGTCACCGCGGGGCGGATCGTAGATACCAATCAGCTTGCGCAGGGCGACCTCGTCGTCGATAATCGCCTGCAGGCGGGCGCGCACCACCTGCTCAATAGCGTGGATATGGCCGGGGTTCCCGCCACCCATCATGATTGTGTCGCCGTCGGCCATGGCGTTACCGAGGTCGTCCATAAGGCTGAGAATGCCCACGCCTGACGAAAGTTTTTCACCAAATGCCGAGAGTTTCATTGCGTCTCTGTCCGCTCTGTCGTCTGCCCGTCGCTCTGCGGTTCGGCGCGTACCAGCCCAAGGGGGTGCGCGCGTGGTAGTAAGCGATGGGGAATACTATCAGTTTCCGGAAAAAAATCCAGCCCGATGTGCGGCGCTGACAGCTAGCGGGCGGCAAACAGCAGGCAGGGCTGCCCTGAGTGGTGCCGCACCGCCTGCGCAGGCGCCTCACGGCTCCTGAATCCGTAGGCCCGGCAGCCCTGCGGGCGGCGCGGCTCATAGGTGATGAAGAAATGGCGGCAGCGCCGGCAGTCCGGCACCACGGGCAGCTGGTCAGGCGGCATTCTTGGGGAAATCGAAGAAAAGCAGCTGGCCTTGGCCGAGCAGGACCTCCTGCCAGGACAGGGTGTGGAACTCAAAGGCAACGATGCCGCTGGTCGGCACACTCATAATGTCCGGGTCGCCGAGTTGGGTGGCAAAGGCGGTGCATTCCGGGTTGTGACCGACGAGCAGCACTCGGCCAAGATGCGGTTCCAGGCCACGCACCAGGGCGAGCAGGGAGGCGGACGTTGCGGTGTACAGGGCCGGGTCCACCTGGATGCGGTCGAGCGAGTACCCAAGCTGATTGGCGTACGCCTCGGCCGTGGTCCAGGCCCGCGTCGCGTGACTGGCGAGGATCAGGTCCGGCAGCAAGCCGCGTTCAGCCAACCGCCGGCCCATCTCCACGGCGTCTCGGCGGCCGCGCTTGTTCAGGGACCGTTCAACATCGTTCTGGGCGGTATCGTCCCAGCTCGATTTGGCGTGGCGGCAGATGAGCAGTTGTTTCCGATCAGGCGGCAACACGGTCGAGGATTTCATACCAGAGGCTCTCATAGGCTTTGGCGGCCGCTGACCCGGGCAGGGCCGCGCCCACCGGCTGACGAAAGACGCCCATGCGTTCAACGTCCGCCAAATAGGGAATGACTGTGGCAAGCACGGTCGGCTCACCGGCCAAGGCCTGCATGGTTTCCAGGTGCAATTTTTTCCGCTTTTCAGCCATAGAAAAAAAGGTGAGTACCTTGCTGCAGCCCAGGCTGGTCGTTTCAAGAAAATTCCACAACTGCCGCAGGGAGAGCACGGACAAGGTGGTGGGGATCACCGGCACAAGGATGTAATCCGCAACTTGAAAGATGTTCTCGGACAACAGGGTAATGTTCGGCGGACAGTCGAGAAAGATGTGCTCATATTCCTTTTGCAGGGGACGAAGCACCTTGGCGAGCCGCTGGAGGGACTCCTTGCAGTCATCCAGAGCTAGGTCGATGTTGCGGTACGAGAAGTCCGCAGGCAGCATATCAAGGCCGGCGACGTCGGTAGCCTTGATGTTTTTC
>JAVEYP010000241.1:0-4104 GCA_034003445.1 Desulfobulbus sp. | reverse complement strand
CGCGCTTTCCCATCGAATTTATTCACCATGATATCCACGATTTTGCGTTCGCCGGCGAGCTTATCCTGTTCGCTGACGATTTCCAAAAACGGGATGACGGATGGGCGCGGGGTTTCTGCCTGAAGGGCGAAGAGGGATTATCCTTTGAGGCCTTTTTACTTCCTTGGGCTGGATTCCTCGTTTCACTCGGAATGACGGGTCTGGCCTGGGGTTGGGTTGTGGTGGGCGGAGTCTGGGTGGTCGGCAGAACATTGTGCCAGATGAATCTGGCACCAACGACCGGATGAATCCGGTGTTCCGGCGCTTTCGTAAGCTACATATAAATCAGCGTTATCGGCGTAATCTGCGTGACACCTCATCAGCCTAATCTGCGTGACACCTCACCAGCCTAATCCGCGTGCAATAATAAAAACTGTTGACCAAAAAGACCAGCCCCCAAATCCTTGCACAAAGCACACAAAGCACCAAGGGGAATAAAAAAAGTGAAAGAAATTCTCTCCGACTATTTGAGTAAGATACAGGCTTTGATTAACTCTGGCAAAGCCACCGAGGAATCATATTACCACATCCTGAAGGAAATGATTGACGCCTGGGCGCTGAAAAACAACAGAAAAAACTGCGAAGTCCTCATCCTGCCAAAAGCCACCGAAGGGGGAAATCCCGACTTCAGAGTGTGGGATGGCAAAGCCCGCATCACCGGATACATCGAAGCCAAAAAACCCGAAACCTTCCATCTTGACCCCATCGCCGTCACGCCCCAGCTCAAGCGCTATCTGGAGACTTTTCCAAATCTCATCCTCACAAACTTCTTTGAATTTCGCCTTTACCAACACGGAGAACTGCTCCAAACCGCCCTCGCCGCCAGCCCCATCAACGCCACCCAAATGAAGAAAACACCCCCGCTTTTGGACGTGGCGGAGCTGGACAGCCTCCTGGAGCGCTATTTTGAATTTGACCTCCCCGCCATCACCGACCCCCAAAGCCTGGCGGACGCCTTGGCAAAGCGCACCAGATTCCTTCGCGACGAGATTTTGCACATCATGAAGCAGGAATATCGGGAGGAGGAAGACACGCCTCAAAAGGGTTTGCCGGGCTTCTATGACGCCTTTAAAAAGATGCTCATCAGCAAGCTCACCATCGAGCAATTTGCCGACCTCTATGCCCAAACCCTCACCTACGGCATCTTTGCCGCCAGAACCCGCAGCGATGGCGAATTTCACCGCGAATTGATTTACCAAAACATCCCCGGCACCCTGGGCATCCTGAAAAACATTTTCCGCTATATCAGCCTGGAAGAGCCGCCGAAGGCCCTGGCGGTGCAGATTGAAGACATCGCCGACATCCTCTTTAAAACCGACATCAAAAAAATCCTCCATCGCTACTATGTGGAAGGCAGAGGCAGCGACCCCATCGTCCACTTCTATGAAACCTTTTTGAGCGTTTACGACCCCGAACTGCGTGAAAAACGAGGGGTTTACTACACGCCGGAGCCCGTGGTGCGCTACATCGTGCGCAGCATACACAGCCTCCTGAAAAGCCGCTTTGACAAGGAAGACGGCCTGGCGTCGCCGGACGTGACCATCCTGGACCCCGCCGCGGGAACCCTCACCTTCCCCGCAGAAGCCATCCGCCTCGCCATCAGCCACCAAGAGCAAAAATATGGCGAAGGCAGCGTCCACAAATTGATTGAGGAACACATCCTGCCAAACTTCCACGCCATCGAACTGATGATGGCGCCCTACACCGTGGGACACCTGAAAATAAGCTATCTCCTGGGCGAATACGGCTATGAAATGAAGGACGATGAGCGCTTCAAGCTCTACCTCTCAAACACCCTGGAAATGGATATACCGGAGCAGATGTTCATCCCCTTCGGCTTCGGACAGCAAATCAGCGAGGAAGGCAAAATGGCGAACCGGGTGAAGCATGAGGAGCCGATTCTGGTGATTTTGGGCAATCCGCCTTACAGCGGTGAAAGTGAAAACACCAACAAGTGGACGGAAAAGCTGCTCAAGACCGACCTGGACGGCGCCCAGAGCTATTACAAGGTTGATGGAGCCCCACTGGGAGAAAGAAACCCAAAATGGCTTCAGGACGACTATGTGAAGTTTCTCCGCTTTGCGCAGTGGAAAATCCACAAGGCGGGCAGGGGCATCGTGGGTATGATAACCAATCACAGCTATCTGGACAACCCCACCTTCCGCGGTATGCGCCAAAGCCTGATGGAGACCTTCGACGAGATTTACCTCCTCGACCTGCACGGCAACAGCCTGAAAAAGGAAAAGGCTCCCGACGGCGGCAAGGATGAAAATGTGTTCGACATCCGTCAGGGCACCGCCATTGTCCTGATGGTGAAACACGGCAAAGAACAGCCCCAAAAAGTGGCTCACCGCGACCTTTACGGAGTCCGGGACTTCAAATATGAATGGCTGGAGAATCGCGAATTTCAAGAGGATGATTATGAAAAAACGAAGCCTCTCTCACCCTTTTATCTTTTCATTCCACAGGAAAGCGGAAACGAACATTATCTCAAATGGACAAGCCTGCCGGAAATATTTCCGCTCAACAGCGTGGGCATCGTGACCGCCAGAGATAGGCTCACCATCCAGGATACTGAAAATGAGCTGCGTAAGACCATTCACCATTTCGCATCCCTCGAACCGGAAACTGCAAGAACAGCCTTTAATCTTGGCAAAGATGCCCGGGACTGGAAGGTGGATCTTGCCCAAAACGATTTGAAAGACAGCGGCTTGAATGATGAAAATATCGTCCCCATCTTCTATCGTCCTTTCGACATTCGCTACACCTACTACACAGGCAAAAGCAGAGGTTTTCACTGTATGCCACGCAATGAAGTAATGCGACATATGCTGGAGGAGAATATAGGGATTATTTCTGTAAGACAGGTAGCAGAAGGAATTTTCAATCATGTCACGATATCTGATAGTATTGTTGAAAGTAGAGTGACATTGAGTAACAAAGGGATTGGCTACATTTTCCCTCTCTACCTCTACCCGGATGAGGAGCCTGAGGACATTTTCGAGAGCAGGGAGCGTGAATTCAATATCGAGGCAGAGCTTTTGGAGCGGTTCCACGCCAAATGGCTGGACTTTGTTCCGCATCAGCTATTTTACTATGTTTACGCCATCCTGCACAGCCCGAAATACCGGGAGCGTTTTGCGCAATATCTGAAGATTGACTTCCCGCGCATCCCGTTCACAGATGACTTTGGGCTTTTTGAAAAACTGGCGGAACTGGGACGTGAACTGGCGGAGCTTCACCTGCTGAAAAGCGCGCGCTTAAGCAAGCCCATCGCCAAATATCAGGGCAAGGGCGCCAACGATAGGGTGGAATTTATCCGCTTTGACGCCCAGACCCAGCGAGTGGAGATTAACGGTGACAAGTGGTTTGAGGGCATCAGCGAGGAGCTTTGGAACTTCCATGTGGGCGGATATCAGGTTTTGCACAAATATCTGAAAGACCGAAAGGGAAAAAGCCTGGCAGACCCGATTCACTACTGCCGGATGGCGACGGCTTTGAAGGAGACAATTGCGCTGCAAACACAGATTGATGAGCTGGTTGACCCGGTGTTGGAGGCGGGGGTGGAGGAGTAGGTTCACGGGGATTTTGGCTCAGGCAGATTACGCGGATAACGCTGATTTATATATAGCTTACGGAAGCGCCGGAAGACGGGTTTTAACCGGTCGTTGGTGCCAGATTCATCTGGCATAATGGGGGGAAACATGCCGCCTTTTTCCACCGGATAAATCCGGTGCTCCGGCATGGGCTGGATTTCTCGCTTCACTCGAAATGACGCTTCGGGGCGGGTTTGGGGGGTGGTGGGCGGAGTTGGGTGGTCAGCAGAACATTGTGCCAGATGAATCTGGCACCTACGACCGGATGAATCCGGTGTTCCTCCAAGCTCAGGGTTTGAGTGGTGGTGGGCGGAGTCTGGGTGGTCGGCAGAACATTGTGCCAGATGAATCTGGCACCAACGACCGGATGAATCCGGTGTTCCGGCATGGGCTGGATTCCTCGTTTCACTCGGAATGACGGGTCTGGGCTGGGTTGTGGTGGGTGGAGTTGGGGTGGTTGGCAGAACAC
>JAVEYP010000240.1:0-4109 GCA_034003445.1 Desulfobulbus sp. | reverse complement strand
GGGGACAAGGCGGCGGAGCAGGGGGTGTGGGTGCATGGGGCGTTCTTTCCGGTGTAAGCTTTTTGGGTCAGGAAGCCTGGGCGTCCTCTCGGTTGATGAGCGCCTTCTGCGCGGCCAGTTCCACTTTTTCGAGCAGTTCACGCACGTCGATGGGCTTGATGCAGTAGTCAAAGGCACCGCTCTGCATACCCTCGATACCGGATTTCACTGAGGCGTGGCCGGTGAGGATGATCACCTCGGTCAACGGCCAGTGTTCCTTGACCTTACGCAGACACTGGATGCCATCCATGCCCGGCATATTCATGTCCATGATGACCACGTCGGCCAAGGCCGAGGCCAGGTTGTCCAGGGCACCTAGGCAGCAATCAGCGACGCCGAGTTGGATTCCCTTGCGTGTCAGGTGCTTGAGCATGATCTCCTTAAAATCGGGTTCGTCGTCAACCAGCAGCAGGCGTATGCGCAGCGCTGCGTCGAGTTGCAAGGCCTGTTCACTGCTCATGGTTCCACATGTCCTTGGTCTCATCGATGATAAAGATGCGTAGCAGCCGGCGCCTGCCCGCGCTCGGACAATCGCCGCCCCTGGCGCGGTCCGATGCAACACCGGGAGAGAATACAATATTTTTGCCAAAGAACAAAATGTTTCTTCTTGTTTCGGGGCGGGCAGAGGGGGAGCGTCGAGGCCGCACAACCGGGCTGCAGTGCCCCCAAAAAAATGGCTGCGACAGGAATGCACCTGCCGCAGCCATAAAGCGGGGGGATTGATCCAGGACTTAATGTCCCAGCTTGATGCCCATCCCCTCAAAGAGGAAGAGCAGTCCGAAGCCGTACCACATGGTGTAGATCACATAAAAGGCCAAGGCCGCGATGAGCATAAACATCTCCTCCTTCACCGGCTTCACTTCGACCTTGTAGTAATTGTAGGCCGGTTCAACGGCCTTGGTCATGCAGTTCTTGACGAACTTGGCCTGAGCAAAGTTCTCCGATTTGGTCAGGTCTTTTTCCATAGCAGACAGGGCCTGGTACCAGGTGTAGACCGCCTGGCGCTCATCGGCGACTCCGTATTTCGTCGCCAAATTCTCGCCCTTATTGTGGTACATGTCGTCAGCGTCGTTGAGCATGACAGTGATCATGGTGCCAAAATCACCTGAAACATTGACTTTTTCACCTTCTGCGGCGGCCTGGATATTGTTGGTGGCAAACAGTTTGGCAGCGGCGGCGGCTGATTCAGGCGATTTCATCTTCAAGGTGGAGGAGAATTGCTGCCCCTTGTACTGTTCGGCCGCCCTTATCTGATCGGGAATGTAGTAGGCCGACCCCTTGGAGAGTTCATTGAAGAAGTTGTCGAGGTAGTCGAGCCCGTTGACCTTATGATCGCCGTGCGGTGTCGCAAACAACGGCATGAAGATCGCGATAAGGACCGCGAAGAACGAGGCGAGCATAAGGTAACCACGTGTTTTCAGCTGTGTTGTAGTTGCCATGATTAGTGAACCTCCCCTGACTTGAGGACGTTGAGATTGGAGAAGAAGCAGTAGAAGACCCAGATGGCAAAGGCGGTGATGATGAAGAAGAACCCACCGATGCCGATCACGTCAACCACCCTGAGGAAAGCGGGGCTAACTTCAATATACCCCATTTTCATGAGTTTTTCCGGCAGAGCGCAGACTCGGTTGAGAAAGCCGGCGGTGACCGTGAGCGCGTAGAAGCCACGGATGGTCGTGCCCGGGACAACCTTGGTGACGATGGACCCGACCTGGATGCCGATCAGTGAACCAAGCAGCATGCCCATGGCCAGGGTGTAAAAGATGAAGCCATAGATGGCGTACTGACTGATGGCCGCGTAGCCGGCGGTAAAGACGATCTGGAAGATGTCAGTACCGACCGTGGTCATGGAGGACACGCCCAGGCCGTAGACGAAGATCGGGAAGGTGAGGAAGCCGCCACCCACGCCCATGATGGCCGCCGCCATACCAACGATGAAGCCGGCGATGACCAGGAAAACAGAGGAGATGCGCCGACCGCCAGGGGTGATGCTCTCATCAAAGGTCAGCATCGGCGGGATGTTGACGGACTGCAGGCGTTTACCCAGCGCCGGGATTTCCTCGGCGATCTTGGTCGCTCCTTCCTCTCTGACCACCGCTTTTTTCCGGGACTTGAAGAAGTCGTTCGCTGCATAGAAGGCCAGGAAGCCAAGAATGACCACGTAGATCGAAGTGATGAACATGTCGCTCAGCACCGGGTTGGCGTTATAGATCACGCGGTTAATGTAGCCACCCAGGGTCGAACCGGCAATGGCACCAATCAGGAAGGTGCCGGCCAGCGCAACGGAGATGTTGCCCATTTTTCGGTGCAGGACCGAGCCCATGATCGCCTTGGCAAAGATATGAAACAGGTCGGTACCGACCGCCAGGATACCCTTGACGCCAGCACTCATCAGGGCCGGGGCAATGATGAAGCCGCCGCCCGCGCCGATGCAGCCGGTGATCAGGCCGGCACACAGGCCGACCAGGATCGAGGCGCCGAAGATCAGATTGGTGTAGTGCGAGGGGCCGTAGGCAGACTTACCGCCGAGGAAGGAGGGCAGGGCGCCAGCGACCGAGTCGGCAAAGGCGATGCCGCCCAGGAACACGGGGATGAGCAACAAACCGAGAATCAGCAGGCGTGTGCGGCTTTTCAAGATGTTGTCGGACATCTCCATTTCCCACCGGGCGTGGGCTTTGGCCCCGGCTACCATGAACTCGTTGAGATCGCGGAAAAACTTCATTGTGTTCTCCTTTGGGTTGTCAAGAAACTACGGGATACGGATTGCGCTGATGGAGTCAGCTGGGGCGGCTCATGTCGCGTTTGATCTGGGCCAATTCGATCTTTTCCTGCTGGGTCCGTTTGCGCTCGTAGGCCGCGTTGAGCTTTTCAAACAGCGGATCGAGTTCCATCGGCTTCATCAGGTAATCAAAGGCTCCGTACTTGATACCGTTGATGCCAGACTCCACTGAGGCGTGCCCAGTGAGCATGACAACCTCCGTCATCGGAGTCATCTTCTTGATCTCGCGAAGGGTTTCGATGCCGTCGCGGCCTGGCATTTTGACGTCGAGCAGAACGACGTCGTAGTTTTTCTTGGCAATCATTTCAAGCGCGGTGTCCCCGTCCGGGGCGCACTCACACTCGAGGTCACGCTTGATCAGTCGCTTGGAAGTCATCTCGCGGAATTCCTCTTCGTCGTCAACAATCAGTACGCTGTACAATGCCATGTCCGTTCTCCTTGTTGTGTTCGGTTGTCATGATGAAAGGAGGGCGGCTTAGGCCGCTGCTCCCTGTTGTCTCTGAACGCCAGGACCGAGTGGAACAGCCATGCTGTGCTTCACGGCATGTCCATCCCGCGAACGGCTGTTCTTCCCGGTGTATGCCGAAATGTGGTGCGGTTCGTTCATACGCTTCTCCATCGTTTAGGCCGCGAGAAAGAGGTCAAGATCAATGGGTCGGTCGACAGAGAAGGTGTGAACCGGCGTCGTGTCGTTGACCATGCGAGTGATTGCCTGTTCGCGCGCTTGGTCTGTGTCGTCTTTCCGCAGAAGGAAGATCACATCCGGACTAAACGTGATGATCTTAAGCTCGATATTTGTGTCATCGCGAACAATATCAAAGATATAGGGTGACTGCTTACGAAGCCTATAGAGCGTCCAGATGATCTCGCTGGTGACGCTTTGCGGAATCGTCTCCTCCATGAGGATGAAAAGGATCTTCTTGCCGCTGCCCTGGAGCAAACGTTCGGGGATCGGGATATTGTGGCGCATGAGGTGCTGAATGAGATCGTGCGAGCGCACCAGACGTTTGCGACCGTGTTCGATCACAGGCAATAAACCCTTCTCAATCCATTTGACGAACCGCTCGTCTGATACGGAGCAGATGTGTGCGGCCTGCTCGAGATCGAGGTACTCGAGATCGGTGGCAGTGAGATGTTTTTTCGGTTCGCTGGGCATGATCGCAGGCAGTCTCCGGCACGGGATGAACAGTGTGCTTTCACTCGTTATTAAGCAAAATAGAGACCAGATCCACGAAGAATACTTAAGAAAGATTTTTGATAGTTATTATAAGTAATTGTGATGGGTAGGGGC
>JAVEYP010000239.1:0-4135 GCA_034003445.1 Desulfobulbus sp. | reverse complement strand
GCGCTGACCAATATCGTGTTCATGGGCATGGGCGAGCCGCTCGCCAATTTTGACAACCTGCTCGACTCCATCTCGATTCTTACCGAGCAGCGTGGCCTGGAATTCTCCAACCGCCGCATCACCGTCTCCACCTGCGGGCTGGTGCCACAGATGCTTCGCCTAGGCGAAGAGACCGATGTTAACCTGGCCGTCTCCCTGCACGCCGTGGACGACGAGATGCGCAGCCGGTTCATGCCGATCAACCAGAGGTACCCGATCGCTGAACTCATCGAAACCTGCCGCTCCTACCGCCAAAAACGACGCAAACGCATCATGTTTGAATACACCTTGCTGGAAGGATTCAACGACAGCGACATGGACGCACGCCGGCTGGCCGTGCTCCTCGCCGACGTGCCCTGCAAGGTCAACCTGCTGGCCATGAACCCGGTGGCAGACAGCTCTATCCGAAGTCCCGGGATGGAGCGGGTGCTCCAGTTCCAGGAGATCCTGCGGAACCAGGGCTACACGGTGTTCATCCGTCAGAGCCGTGGCCACGATATCTCTGCGGCCTGCGGCCAGCTGGCAGGTCGGGGCTGGGATCCGGGCCAGGCAGAACGGTTGACAGAGGAACCAATGGAGGAAAAGGAAGCGACGACTGACTAAGCGACGAGGTTGTCCACCTCAGCGGGCGACGGCGAGCCCTCGCGGGTGAAGCTGCCGAAGGTGAACACTGCGCTGCTGTTCTGGACCCGATTGAGCAGAATAGTGTAGTCCACCTCGCCCAGGCTCAGGCCGCCGCTCCCCCAGGAGTAGGAACCGCCGATGCGCTTACCTTCGAGAAAAAAAAGCAGACCGTTGTCCGGTCGACTGTCAACGCGCACCTCGATGAAGCCAGAAAAGCTTGTGCGACTGAGCCGCAGGAGCAGGTCCGGGAGGGGAATCTCGCTCGACGTGAGGGTCGACCGGACCCGCTGAAAGGTTGGCATCTGCGCCCAGAAGAACACAGCGTGGTCATCAAGTCGAAAGACGCGGACCACGTAGCTCGCCTCGTAGAAAAAATCTCGGACGATCTCGTACGAGGGCGGGGACTCGGCCTTTTCACCGCGCCGCTGGACCAGGCTGCTAATCACCTCGCTCTCGTTAAAGTAGATGAGCATCTCTCGATTGTGCGCGACGCAATGTATCCCGCCGGAACCGATTTCCCCCTGCATGTGGGTGATGAACCGTTCCAACTGCAAATAGTAGCTGTTCAGCCCATCCAGAAAGGGCTTTTCCCGCGGCACAAGCATGGCAAAAGATCAGGCGGCCCGGGCTGGGCCAGGATGGTACGGTGGGATCATGCGCCAGCTGGACGGCCCTTGTCCCAAGTAAGACAAAGGTGGGACCAACACATCAGGACGGTCAGTGCGGGTCTTCATCGCGTTTCGTCCTGGTGGCCGCCAGGCGCCTCCGGCATCGCTTTCGGGGTCCTGGCCGAAGTGTTCCGGACCACGACAATCACGTGGCCGCACTCGTAGCAGGAAAACCTCGCCCGCTCCCCGCGCATCATGGTTTCGTCGACATTGTATTTCTTCGAACATTCCTCACAGATCACCAGCATCACACTCCTCCGCTGAACTGACACATCAAGGCGGTGGCGCCTCCCGCCGGCGCCTCCCTGTTTGTGTTATATGGCCTGGCCTGGACCGGGTCAAATTTTTTCAGCGGTACGAACAGGTTGTGGCTGGGCCGTAGTCAGGCGTGCAGTTTGTGCAGTAGCCAGGCCATGTTCCGGCCCAGGTCGCGCATGGTGGTGCGGCCCTCCGTATCGTCTGCGACCTCGCCTTTTTCCCGGCCCTCGCCCAGGTTCCAGTAGGACGAGCCCACGATGATCATCTGGCCGATGGTAAAGAAGTGGTTCATGGTGTCAAAGGCGTGGATAGCCCCGCCCCGTCGGCGGGTGACAATGGCTGCGCCGGGTTTGCGCCGGAACAGATCGTCGTTGGCCCGGGCCACCATACCGGTCCGGTCGATCAGGGCCTTCATCTCAGTGGACACGTCCGCAAAATAAGTGGGCGAGGCCAGCACAATGGCGTCGGCCGCGACCATTTTTTCGATGCAGCTGTTGATGCAGTCGATGTCCACTACGCAGCGGGTGTTCTTGTTCTTAAAGCACTGGTAACAAGCGATGCAGCCATGTGGGTGCTCGCCGGCCAGCTGGACCATCTCGGTCTCGATCTCCTCGGCCCGCAGCTCCTCGAACAAATACCCGATCATCATGGCAGTGTTGCCGTTCTTGCGCGCGCTGCCGTTGATGGCCAATACTTTCATAACATTCTCCCTGTGATATAGATGGGGTGATTGGGGTAGGCGAGACGACGCCGTCCCCTTGGGGGAACAGCATCTTTGCTCGCATTACTCAGCTATCAGTTGAACAGATACGGCCAGAACACCAGCACCCCGACCACCATGGCGGCCAGGGCCGCGGCCAGCACCCCGAAGGCGGCTACGTCCTTGGCTTGCCCGATCCGCTCGCGACGTTCCAGGCAGACCTCATCGGCCAGCAGCTCGATGGCGGTGTTGAGCGCCTCCATGGCCCATACCAGACCCACGGCCAGCCCAAGCACAGCCCATTCCAGCCGGGAGACCCGGCAGGCGAGGCCAAGCAATAGGACCAGCAGGGTGGCGGCCCCATGGATCCAGGCATTGTGTTGACCCCGCACGAGCACGCGGCCACCGGCCCAGGCCCAGGCAAAGCTCCGCAGCCGCGCCCGCAGAGAAAAACCCTCTCTCCGGTCGGGCGGGGTGCGGTCTGGCCCGCTGTGTCCGGCCGTAGCCACGGTCTCAGCTTCCGGCGAGGAAGGGATAGTCGGTATAGCCCTTGGCTCCGGTGGAATAGAAGGTGCTGGTGTCCGCTTCATTCAAGGGTTCGCCCGCTCGGATGCGTGCCGGCAGGTCCGGGTTGGCAAGAAAGGCCACACCAAAGGCCACTGCGTCACACCGGCCCGCAGCCACATCGGCCTCTGCCTCGGCAGGGGTGTAGCCCATGTTACTGATGAGCACGCCCCGGTAGCGCTCGCGCACCGGGGTGAGCACGTCGACCTCGGTTGGGCCAAGGAAGTCGCCGCGCATCAGATGGAGGTAAGCGAGGTTAAAAGGATTCAGGTGTTCCGCCAGCCAGGAGACAAGACCCACCGGGTCCGAGTCGCTCATGCCATTGGCCCGGTTGAGCGGCGACAAGCGCAGCCCCACCCGGTCGCTGCCCCAGACCGAGGAGACCGCGCCGAGCACCTCGAACAACAGCCGGGCCCGGTTGGCCATGGGCCCGCCGTAGGGACCGGTGCGCCGGTTCGAACCGTCGCGTAGGAATTGGTCGAGCAGGTAGCCGTTGGCGCCGTGCACCTCAACCCCGTCAAAGCCTGCGGCCAGCGCGTTTGCGGCGGCCTGCCGGAACCCGGCGACAATACCTGGCAGTTCATCGTCCTGCAGTTCGCAGGGGACCACGTAGGGCTGTTTGCCCTCAGGCGTGCGTACCGTGTCGTCCGGGATGGCGATCGGGCTGGGTGCCACGGGCTGGATGCCCTGGTTGAGCAGCGGATGGCAGGCCCGGCCGCCGTGCCAGATCTGCAGGAAGATGCGGCCCCCGGCCCGGTGTACCGAGCCGGTGACCAGCCGCCAGGCCTCGACCTGGGCCTGCGAATAGATACCCGGCTCCCTCCAAAAGGCGGAGTTGTCGGCCATGGCCATGGTCGCCTCGGCAATGAGCAGCCCGGCTGTGGCCCGCTGGCTGTAGTGCTCGGCCATAAGCAGGTTGGGCAGATGGTCGTGCTCGGTGCGGCAGCGGGTAAGCGGTGCCATCAGAATACGGTTGGGCAGGGTCATTGGGCCGACCTGCAGGGGTTGGAAAAGATGGTGCATGCTGCTCCTTTGAGAGAATTTGAGAGGAAGTTTATTGGATGATTTCTATGTTTTCAAGGTGCGTCAATGAGGAGATGTCGCTCACCGAGGTGTTGCTCAGGTCAAGTTCTTTCAGGCCGGTGAGCTCGGCCAAGGTCTGGAGATCGCTCACCGAGGTGTTGTCCAAGGAAAGTAATTCCAGGCTGGTGAGTTGGGCCAAGGGCTGAATTTCGCTCACAGAGTTGTAGCACAAGGAAAGTAATTTCAGGCTGTTGAGATG
>JAVEYP010000238.1:0-4136 GCA_034003445.1 Desulfobulbus sp. | reverse complement strand
TCCGGCGCAGGTGGCGCCCACCTGCGAACTCGGTCTCCAGCCAGACCTGGACAATGTCGAGAGCCAGAGAAGGCCCGAGCACCCTGCCGCCCAGGCAGAGCACGTTGGCGTCATTGTGCGTGCGACTCATCCGAGCAGTAAAGGCCTCGTGACACAGGGCGGCCCGGATCTGCCGGTGACGGTTGGCCGCCATGGACATCCCAATGCCGGTGCCACAGATGAGGATACCGCGGGTGGACCGGCCTTCTTCGACCTCCACACAGACCCGTTCGGCAAAATCAGGGTAGTCGACGGAATCCTCGGACACGACGCCGACATCGTTGACCTCGTGCCCGCCTCCGGCTAGATATCGGACAACCTCCTGTTTTAGGGCGTATCCACCATGATCGCTCCCCACGGCAATCTTCATCGGTTCCCTCCTCCATTGAGCGGCCGTCAGACAAACCGACGTAACACGACCACACCGTTCGTCCCGCCGAAACCGAAGGAATTGGATATAGCGGTTTCGATCCTGGCCTCTCGAGCGGTGTTGGGTACGTAGTCCAGATCGCAGTCCGGATCTGGATTCTCAAGGTTAATGGTCGGCGGAATAATGCCGTGATGCAAGGTCAAGACCGTGAAGGCCGCCTCAAGCCCGCCAGCAGCGCCCAGCGCATGCCCGGTCATCGACTTGGTAGAACTGATTGCCAGATTGTAGGCATAGTCGCCAAACACGGTTTTCACTGCTTGGGTCTCGCAACGGTCGTTAAGCGGCGTGGAGGTACCATGCGCATTAATATAATCAACATCCTCTGGGTTCAATCCCGCATCGCGAAGGGCCGCAGCCATGCAGCGCGCAGCCCCCTCACCGTCCTCGGGTGGCGCGGCGATGTGGTAGGCATCACTGGACTGTCCGTAGCCGATGATTTCGGCGTAGATAGTGGCGCCTCGCTTTCGCGCGGACTCGAGTTCCTCGAGCACCAGCATGCCGGCGCCCTCGGAAATGACAAAGCCGTCCCGGTCGCGGTCGAATGGCCGCGAGGCAGCTAGCGGTGCATCGTTGCGGGTGGACAGCGCCTTCATAGAGCTGAACCCGCCCACCGCCAGCGGGCAAATGACCGACTCGGCGCCGCCAGCGAGCGCCACATCACAATCTCCGTAAACGATGTGCCGGAAGGCCTCGCCCACGGCGTGAGTGCCGGCGGCGCAGGCGGTGGTCTGGGTCAGGTTCGGCCCCTTGCTGCCGATGCGCATGGAGATGTGGCCGGACGGCATGTTGGGAATCACCCGTGGAATAAAAAACGGCGTGATTTTTCGGGGGCCACGATCAAGGTAAACACTGTGGTACTCCTCGATGGTGGGTAGTCCACCCATGCCGCAGCCGGTGATCACCCCTACCCGCTCCGCATTGGCCTCGGAAATCGACAGGCCGCTGTTCTTCCAGGCAAGGTCTGCCGCCGCCAGGGCATACTGAACAAAGGTATCCAGATTTTTCGCCTGTTTCTTTTCAAACCAGTCATCCGGGTTGAAGTTTTTCACTTCGGCGGCAATCTGGGAAGCCTGATCGGAGGCGTCAAAGCGGGTGATCGGTCCAATACCACTCTGTCCGTTAATCAAGGCATTCCAAGTCTGCTCGGTACCAATGCCCAGCGGCGTAATCAAGCCAATCCCTGTGACAACGACCCGTCGTTTCACGCTGTCCCTCGTCCTTTCAGTTCTGAATTTTTGCGACGAAATCGATGGCATTCTGCACGGTGACGATTTTCTCCGCATCTTCGTCAGGGATCTCCACGTCGAACTCTTCTTCCATAGCCATGATCAGTTCGACCAGATCCAGGGAGTCAGCACCAAGGTCATCGACAAAGGAGGCGCCGGGAATAACCTTTTCTCGATCGACACTGAGCTGCTCAACAATGATATCAATCATTTTTTCTTCAACAGACATTGGTATTCTCCTCAAAAATGAAGTGTGTGTGCTGGTGTCACAACGAAACCGGGTACGAATCGGCCCGGGATCCGTCGTCAATGCCCCATGTACATGCCGCCATTGACATGCAGGGTCTGTCCGGTAAGGTATTTACCGTCAGTTGAGGCCAGAAAACCCACCGAGGCCGCCACATCTCCCGGTGTTCCAAGAACTCCCATGGGAATATGGGCCTTGAGGGCCTGCTGGACATCTTCGGTGAGGCTATCCGTCATGTCGGTGGCGATATAACCGGGAGCTACGCAATTCACGGTTATATTCCTGGAGGCAAGCTCCCGGGCCATGGATTTGGTCAATCCAACCAGGCCGGCCTTGGCCGCGCCGTAGTTAACCTGGCCACCGTTGCCGACAAACCCGACCACGGAAGAGACGTTGATAATTCGTCCCCACCTTTTTTTCATCATAGCGCGCATCACCGCTTTGCTGCAGAGAAACGCCCCTTTCAGATTTGTATTGAGGACGCTGTCCCAGTCGCTCTCTTTCATGATGGCCATCAGGCCATCACGGGTGATGCCGGCGTTATTCACGAGAATATCTATGGCTCCCCTAGTAGAAATGACCTCCTTGATGCTCTCCTGAACCGCCTTGGCATCGGCCACGTCAAACCGAACGATAAACCCCTGGCCGCCGGCAGCTTCCACCTGATGCAAGGTCTCCTCAGCCGCGCCCGGGTTGGCGACGTAATTGATGCCCACGGTGGCGCCCATGGCCGCCAGGCGTAAGCAAATGGCCCGACCAATGCCACGACTGCCGCCGGTCACCAAGGCGATGGTCTTTTCAAGTGTCATTTCCTGATCTCCTGCAGCCGCCTGATGAGTTGTGGCACGACCTCATACAGATCACCCACCACACCAAAGGTGGCGACGTTAAAAATCGGCGCGTTCGCATCGCGATTGATGGCCACGATGATTTCGGCCGACTGCATGCCTACCATGTGCTGCACAGCGCCGGAAATACCACAGGCCACGTAGAGCTTCGGACTGACAGTCTTGCCAGTCTGGCCGACCTGGTGAGGATAGGGTATCCAATCTGAATCCACCGCGGCCCGTGAGGCGGCCACGGCGCCGCCCAGTTCGGCAGCCAACTCTCGCAGCAGTTCAAAGCCTTTGGCCGAGTCAAGCCCCCGTCCCCCTGCAACTAGGGTTTCGACTTCCTGGATATTGACGTTGTCGGCCTCATTGATCACGGATTCGAGAACTTCAACCTGGGACTGTAGCACCTCGGGTGGTAGCTGCAAATGAACGACTTCACCCTGACGGGTGGGGTCGGGCTCAGCCGGCGCCATTACCTTGGGGCGAACGGTCGCCATTTGAGGCCGGGTGCCTGGACACTCGATGGTCGCCATGATGTTCCCGCCAAAGGCTGGCCGTGTCTGCAGCAACATGCCGTCCCTTTCCCTAATCTCCAGCCCAGTACAATCGGCGGTGAGACCGGCGTCGATGGCGGTGGCTACATACGGCATAACGGAACGGCCGATAGCGGTCGCCCCGGCGAGTACCACCTCGGGCTTGCGCTCACGAATCACTTGCTCGAGCACAGCCGCGTACACATCCTCTCGAAACTGCTGCAACGCCGGGTCTTCAACAAGAAAGACCGTATCCGCGCCCCCGGCGATGAGCGACTCGGCGAACCGGGACACCTCGCCCCCGGGCAGCACCACGCACAAACTGGTCCCGCGCTTGTCGGCCAACTTGCGTCCGATGCCCAGCAGTTCGTAACTTACCGGAGCGATGCTGCCGTGACGGTACTCGGCAAATACCATTATGCCCCTGTACTCGTCCTTGTCATCCTGGGTGCGCTTGTCGGCAATCTCAATGCGCAGGGCTGCTTCAGGACAGTTATCGACGCAGGCCCCGCAGAGCGTGCACGACTCGTTGACCACCGCACAGTCACCCTTGACGACGATGGCCGCGAAGGCGCAGGTAGCCTCGCAGATGCCGCAGGCTGTGCATTTTTCTTTGTCAATTTTCAACATATCTAGACATCCATAATCGTTGCCGGCCCAGCGGGCCGTCCCTCACAAATGGTCGCGCAGGCACTCCACCAATTGGTTAACCTGTTCGGCAACGCTACCGGAAAAAACCTTCCGGTCGCCACGGGCCTCCGGAGAAAAGACGCGCACTACCTGAGTCGGCGAACCGGCCAGGCCGATACAGTGCGGGTCGGCACCGAT
>JAVEYP010000237.1:0-4138 GCA_034003445.1 Desulfobulbus sp. | reverse complement strand
TCGATTATCTCGGCGATCACACCGGCGCCGACGGTCCGGCCGCCCTCGCGAATGGCAAAACGAAGACCCGTCTCCATCGCGATTGGCGTGATCAATTCGCCGTTGATGTGGATGTTGTCGCCAGGCATGACCATCTCGACACCCTCATCCAAGGTGCAGACGCCGGTGACGTCCGTGGTCCGGAAATAAAACTGCGGTCGATACCCGTTGAAGAAAGGTGTATGTCGTCCGCCCTCCTCCTTGGTCAAGATGTACGCCTCGGCCTTGAACTTCTTGTGCGGTTTGATCGAACCCGGCTTGGCCAGGACCTGCCCGCGAAAAACATCCTCTCGCTTGGTTCCGCGCAGCAGGGCTCCAATATTGTCCCCTGCCTGCCCCTCGTCGAGCAACTTGCGGAACATCTCTACACCAGTACAGGTGGTTTTTACTGTGGGCCGGATGCCGACGATCTCAACCTCTTCGCCCACCCGGATCACACCGCGTTCAACACGACCGGTAGCAACCGTACCGCGCCCGGAAATGGAGAACACGTCCTCCACCGGCATAAGGAAGGGCTTGTCCACAGCCCGCTCTGGCTGAGGTACGTAGGTATCAACTGCTTCCATCAGGTCCCAGATGCACTTCGATTTTTCCGGATCTTCTGGCTCTTGGAGGGCTCGCAAGGCAGACCCTTGGATGATCGGTACATCGTCGCCGGGAAAGTCGTACTTGTCGAGCAACTCCCGCAACTCCATCTCGACCAGTTCAATCAACTCCGGGTCGTCGACCATGTCGCACTTGTTGAGGAAGACAACCATGGCCGGAACGCCGACCTGGCGGGCCAGGAGGATGTGCTCACGGGTTTGCGGCATGGGGCCGTCTGTCGCAGCCACCACCAGAATGGCGCCGTCCATCTGCGCCGCCCCGGTGATCATGTTTTTGATGTAGTCCGCATGCCCCGGACAGTCCACGTGGGCGTAGTGTCGGTTGGCCGTCTCGTACTCAACGTGCGAGGTAGCGATAGTAATGCCACGCTCCTTCTCTTCCGGAGCCTTATCGATCTGATTGAAGTCCGTGGCCTTGGCCCAACCCTTGGTCGCCAGCACGGCCGTGATCGCCGCAGTCAGGGTCGTCTTGCCATGATCAATGTGACCAATTGTCCCTACATTGACATGCGGCTTCGTCCGCGTGAATTTTCCCTTCGCCATCTCATGTCTCCTTGGACAAAGTGTTCAGATTGGCTCAACCGGCAACCTGCCAACCGACTGAAATTCTGGAGCCCACGATCGGACTTGAACCGATGACTTCCTCCTTACCAAGGAGGTACTCTACCACTGAGTTACGTGGGCATTATTTACTGCCATTCTCAAACCAGTGCTGCCTGCTCGCTCAAAACGGTTTTGGAGCGGGAAACGAGACTCGAACCCGCAACCCTCAGCTTGGAAGGCTGATGCTCTACCATTGAGCTATTCCCGCTTATCCCAATTCAACACGACGCGCTTACAACACTAGGCCTAAAGTCGATGGTGGAGGGGGGAGGATTCGAACCTCCGAAGGCTCCGCCGACAGATTTACAGTCTGTTCCCTTTGGCCGCTCGGGAACCCCTCCACACACGTCTTCTGAAGACAAAAATCAGAAAGCAGCCTGCATAGATATGCCTTCTTTTTTCTGATTTTTGGCTTTCAGTCATTCTGGAGCTGGCGATGGGACTTGAACCCGCAACCCCCTGATTACAAATCAGGTGCTCTGCCAGTTGAGCTACGCCAGCATGAAGTTCGCAAGTATAGCTCTTTAATTTTTAAAATCAATGTTTTTTTCGCTACCGTAACCACCTATTCGGCATAAAAAAACCGGAAGCGACCCGCTCCCGGTTTTTTACGAGTCTTAGAAAAGGACGATTTTACTGATTCAGGGGGTTTTTAATGTACGCCGAATCCCGATAGCGTTCGAACGCCATCGCAAACGTCCGGTACACAATGTGTGCAAACTTCGTGTATGGCATGTAGAGGAAAAGCATGACAACCGAAATCAGGTGCAGATAGTAAACTAAATAGCCGAGGATAGGGAGACCGACAAGGCGCAGCAATTCGGCCGCAAGGCCCGTGACGCCAACTGCCATAATGATCCAGATCAGAAACCAGTCATAAAAGGTGTTGACGGCCTTACCCGAGGCTTCCATCTTAGAGCGGTTCATCCAGAGAATACCAACACCGACGATCATAGCCACAGCTGATACGTTGGCCAGAACCTTGATTGGGTTCCACATAGAGATGGGGCCGTGCATCGACGGAATAAAAATGCCGATCACGTCCTGGGTGAACATGGAATAGAGAGTTACAATGAACAGGCCTATGAAGGCAAACATCAGCGGCAGGTGGCCTCGTACCCGGTCTTTATTCTCTGTGCACTCCTTGAACCTGTTATGCTGTAGAATCTCTTTAATCGCGGGCCAGAGGAACTGTTTGATGAACTGGGGCACGGACGGCCGATACGGTACATTGGTCATGCCAATGGAGGCCTGCATCCCCTGCCACAGTTTAGTCACACCTTTATACACCGAGGTGATCGCAATACCCACCGAGGTCAGCATGATAATGTCAATGAACAGCACGTTTTTGGACAGCAAGCGGAAATCCCAATGACCAAAAAAATGCGTGTACCCTACTCGGGCAAACTTCTCACCTTCAGGTATATACATACCTCCGGAGATCAACCAAAGAACGAAAATGGCCACGGCCGGAATGCCGATGAGCATGGGCAGGTTCTTTGCCGAACTGCATAATTCGGCTAGGCCCTTGGGCCAACCGAGCGAGCGGTAAGCATAAGCGCGAATGGCGCTGAGCACGTCACCAGGTTTGGCGCCGCGGGGACACGCGACGGTACAGTCACCACAGTGGTGACACAGGAAAATGTTTGGGTCGGCAAAAAGTTTCTCTTTCATGCCCCACTGGGCCAGGACCATCTCCTTGCGGGGGAAGGGCTTGTCATCAGTGGAAAGGGGGCAGGCGACGGAACAGCTTGCACACTGGTAACACTGCTTCAGCGTGTCGCCGCCCGCCTCCTTCATCGCCTTGATAAAATCAAGGTCGGGTTGCACGTTCATAGACATTGTTTTCTCCTGTCATGAATGATTGTTAATTCCTTGTCGCAGTGGCAGGGCTGACGTTTCGGCGAAGAAATCTGCCGCTGTTTTTAAGTCAGCGGCAGATTTTGTCAACTGCGATCAGAAGCCCTTGAAGGGGTTGGGGCCCATGGCCACAACTTCTTCGACGAATTCATCGATGATGCCGGGGAGTTTGTCATAATCTGAGATAGCGATCTCACGCACTGCACACCGTTCTGGCTCTAGGCCGAGTGATCCCAGCGTTTCACCGATGTTCTCCATTCGTTTGGTGGCGATTTCCGATCCCTTAGCAAAGTGACACTGATAATCGTCGCCATACTTGCAACCTAATAGCAAAGCGCCGTCCATGCCCTGCGACATGGCGTCCTTGATCCACACCATATTGACCGAACCAAGGCAGCGGACCGGGATAAATCGGACTAAACGATTCATCTTGTTGCGGTGCATACCAGACATGTCGAGGGCCGGATAGGCGTCATTTTCGCAAACGAACACCGCGATACGCAGTTTCTCCTCGTCATCATCCGGGACCTCGATGGCCTTGACCATCGATCCGATCATATCGATGCTGTAGTCCGCAAAGTTGATAATTCGCTCAGGACAGGCCCCCATGCAGGTGCCACATCGCCGACAGCGGGTCGGATTGGGTAACGGTGTCCCCTTGTCGTCGTCATCAAGTGCACCAAACGGACATTCTTCCGTACACCGCTTGCACTGGGTACAGCGCGAGAAGAAGAAATCAGGGTAGGTCTGATCACCGGAACGCGGGTGCACAGACACACCACGGTTGACGGACTCGATGCACTGAATGGCTTTCAGGGCTGCACCGCAGGCGTCGTCAATGGTTTCCTCCATCGTCTCGGCCTTGCGCACTCCGCCGCAGGTATATATGCCGGTCCGGCGAGTCTCATAGGGGAAGCAGATGAAGTTAGAATCGGCGAAGCCGTCGAACAGAGCCAGATCCTGAAAACCGGGCCCCAGACGGTAGGCCAGGTTAATGACCGGAGCGGCTAAGGTGGTCGGCTCCATGCCGG
>JAVEYP010000236.1:0-4148 GCA_034003445.1 Desulfobulbus sp. | reverse complement strand
TGGAGGATGACATGCAGGCCATAGTCTTTGCGCTGATCAGGCGCTGTGTCCTTCAGTAGAAAATGCTCGTAAGATTCCCGCTGCATAGCAAACAGATGAGGCGGTTCGATAATTTGGCTCGATTTAGCAAAACTCTTACGTACTCTTTTCATAGATTCCTCGAAGCACTCCGCATGGCTCGGACGCCATCCGACAATAGGTATAATATCAACAAGTTGTCGAGAAAGCGAGCAACAGTGAAAAAACAATAAGCTACAAACACAGGAACGCTACGGGGCTGGACAGCCCAATAGCGTTGCCTGTGTGGTTCATCGTCTTTCGGAACCAGCCGTCCCGAAAGAACAAATAAAAGACGTTATTTGATCTCGACGGTGCCGCCGGCTCCTTCGATCTGGGCCTTGATAGCGGCCGCTTCATCCTTACTTACGGCTTCTTTGACCGGAGAAGGTGCGGCCTCCACCAAATCCTTGGCCTCTTTCAAACCAAGAGAGGTGATAGCGCGGACTTCCTTAATGACCTTGATCTTCTGGTCACCAGCACCGGTTAGAATAACATCAAACTCGGTCTTTTCTTCAGCGGCCGCAGCCTCGGCAGGAGCGGCAACGGCCGCGACAGAGACTGCCGCTGCAGCAGATACGCCAAACTTCTCCTCAAGCTCCTTGATGAGTTCGGAAAGCTCGAGAACTGTCATGTTGGCAATGAAATCGATCACATCTTCTTTGGTTACGGACATTGTTCGTTCCTCCTGATAAGTATCGTTCAAAACATGGTGGAATCCGCCCGGCAGGGTCGGTACTTCCAGGTCAGTTATCCTTCTGCTCCTTGATGGCCGTCAATGCATACAGCAATTTCTGCGGCACAGCGCTCAACACCCGGACAAAGCCTGTCGGTACGCCGGACATAGTGCCGAGCAGCTTGCCCAGGAGTTCATCGCGGCTGGGCAACTTAGACAGGGCCAAGACATCATCGGCGCTCAACAAACCGGTGCCGAGAGAAGCCGAACGAATGGTGAAAGCTTTGAATTGAGCGGCAAAAGCCGTCAGTGCCTTCGCAGGGCCGACCGGTTCTTTCATACCGACAGCAACCGCTGTGCTCCCGACAAACGAGTCGGCAAGACCTTCGTACGGAGTACCCTTAACGGCGAGCCGCAAAAGTGTATTCTTGGCGATTTTAATCTGAGCGTCGTTGTCACGCAGGTTTTTGCGAAGTTTTTCCAGTTCCGTCACTTTCAATCCACGGTATTCGGCAACAACCGCAAACTTCGCTGTGGAAAAGGTTTCGTTGAGCGCACTGACAACATCCGTCTTTTGATTGCGATTCAACGTTTGCACCTCCTTGGGGTAACGGGACTGTCAAAAAAAGCAGAGTGGAGAAACGAAGACGAACTATCGGTTTGACTAAGCCAAACCATTATGGCCTCGGCAGGCGACCCCTGTTGCGAGGGGATCATTAGGCATTCGCACCTGCTGTCTCTGACCTTCCCAAAAAAAATATTTAAAAAACGGGGTGAATGGACGGTTGCTGCGAACAGTGTGCTTGAGCCACGCGCAACGCGTGGCTCAAGCACACTGTCAAGCGGCCTTGAGCAGGGTGCGCACTTGAATCGGGTCAACCTTAAATCCAGGCCCCATGGTGCTCGAGACCGAGATGGCCCGCAGGTAAATCCCTTTGCTGGTAGATGGCTTAAGCTGAATAAGTTTGTCGATGAAGGCAAGAATGTTTTCGACGAGCTTTTCGTTTCCGAAGGATCTCTTCCCCATAACGGCTTGCACGACACCGGCCTTGTCAACACGGAAATCGACCTTTCCCTTCTTAATCTCGTTGACGACCCGCTCGACATCAAAGGTGACGGTGCCAAGCTTAGCGTTCGGCATAAGGTTACGCGGTCCGAGAATACGTCCAATTTTCCCTACTTCGCCCATCATATCCGGGGTGGCAATGGTCTTGTCAAACTCGAGCCAGCCGCCCTTAATCTTTTCAATCAGTTCTTCGGACCCGGCGAAATCGGCGCCTGCGTTCAGCGCCTCCGTTTCTTTCTCTCCCTTAGCAAAGACGAGGACGCGGGCAGTCTTCCCTGTACCATTGGGCAGAATGACGCTGGAGCGCACCATTTGGTCAGCGTGTCGCGGGTCAACACCAAGGCGTACAGCTACATCGACAGACTCGTCGAATTTCGCAAAGGTGCATTTTAATACGTTCTCAAGAGCCTCGCCAAGATCAAACATTTTGGTGCGATCTATCGCCCCAACAGCATTTTTATACTGCTTTCCTCTTTTCGGCATGTCGCCCTCTCCAGATTCTCCCTGATGTGGGTATGTCCACACAGGTAAACGAATTCAACGAATTACTTAACCACTGTAATCCCACAACTCCGAGCCGTGCCCTCAATGATGCGGATGGCATGATCAAGATCGTACGCATTCAGATCCGACATCTTAGTTTCTGCAATTTCCCTAATCTTTGCACCATCAAGCTCAGCTACACGTTCTTTTTTTGGATTACTGGAACCGCGTGCCAGCCCGGCCGCCTTCTTAAGAAGGACGGAAGCGGGCGGCGACTTGGTAATAAAGGTGTAGGAACGATCTGAATAGACAGTGATAACCACTGGGATAATGGTATCACCAGCAGTCTGAGTCTGTGCGTTGAACGCCTTGCAGAAGTCCATGATATTGACGCCATGCTGCCCCAGCGCGGGGCCTACCGGTGGCGAGGGGTTGGCCTTACCGGCCGGAATCTGCAACTTGATGAGTGCCTGAATTTTTTTAGCCATAATTCACCCCTCCACGAACGCATGGAGATTAGTTTTTACTTACCTGAATGTAATCGAGTTCCACAGGCGTGGAGCGTCCAAAGATGGACACAGTGACACGCACTCGCCCCTTATCCGGATACACTTCCTCGACGGTGCCCTGGAAGTTAGCAAAGGGACCATCAATAACTCGAACCACGTCACCTTCGCCAAAAACAACTTTGGGCTTGGGCTTAATTGCTCCTTCCTCTATGCGGCCAATAATTTTATTCGCCTCAGCATCGGTCAGGGAGGGAATTTTATTAAAAATATCCTTGTCGACACTCGCTTGGCTCATATTAATGCCAACAAACCCGGTTATACGCGGAGTCTCTTGCACTGTATGCCAGCTATGTTCATTCATTTCCATGCGAATGAGAATGTATCCCGGGAAAAATCTCCGCTCGGAAGTTTTCCGAGCACCCTTGACCATCTCAACAACCTGCTCTGTGGGAACAAGAATCTCATCAAAGAGGTCTTCGTGTCCAGCCAACTTTATACGCTCTTCAAGCGTCGTTTTGACCTTGTTTTCGAACCCAGTGTGGGTGTGAACGATATACCAATTCTTTGCCATGCTGTCGGCCCTTGCCTGCCAGTTATTTAAGGACAGTCGAAACCAACTTGCCGAGAAGAAGATCAACCGAACCAAGGTACAGGGAGATGATGACAACCAGGACAATCACAAAACCGGTCAGTCCCATGGTCACTTTTTTTTCCGGCCAAACAATCTTTCTAAATTCGGCGAGGACTTCCTGCAAAAAAGTACGAATTGCGGCAGGCGAAAAAGACGGTTTGCGATCGGTACTTACAGTATCTTTCTTAGCATCCGCGCCGGACTTGCTTGTTCGGAATTGTTTTTTTGTCGCCATTACCTGTCTCACATGGACGCCGCGCGCACCTGAAAAGGACAAATCATTGGCAGGCCAGGAGGGATTCGAACCCCCAACCCCCGGATTTGGAGTCCGGTGCTCTACCATTCGAGCTACTGGCCTGCTTACTTGGTTTCTTTATGGGGCGTATGCGACTTGCAAAAAGGACAGTATTTTTTTAACTCGAGCTTATGCGGCACGGTTTTTTTATTTTTGGTTGTTGTATAGTTGCGCTGCTTGCAGCTCTGGCAGGCCAATGTAATATTATCTCTCATTTATCTTTGCCTGAGTAAAAGCAGCCGGGACGAGCCCGGCTGCTTGGTTAACGCAAGACTGCCCCCACATAAAAAAGGGGAAGAATTATTCGATTATCTCGGCGATCACACCGGCGCCGACGGTCCGGCCGCCCTCGCGAATGGCAAAACGAAGACCCGTCTCCATCGCGATTGGCGTGATCAATTCGCCGTTGATGTGGATGTTGTCGCCAGGCA
>JAVEYP010000235.1:0-4152 GCA_034003445.1 Desulfobulbus sp. | reverse complement strand
AACTGAGATTTTCAGATCAGATTGGACCTTTGCCAGCAAAAGGCCCTTGCGTGACCACGATCCGGTTCCTGAAACAGGAGAGGCTGATTGCAGCGGTTTAAGTCAATTAGTTGCCAGCGGACCAGATGTTCCCAACGATTCACTGCGCAATGCGCTGCTGACCAATATCTTCCGGGCAAGGCAGCGTGTTTGGATTACTACCCCGTATTTTGTTCCGGACGAACTGTTCCTAGAGGCCTTATATATTGCGGCGATCAGGAAAGTCCAAATAGTTATTATCGTTCCAAAAAAATCCAATCATCGTCTGGCAGACATTGTCCGTGAGGGGTATTTAACAAGGCTCCAGGAAGCCGGAGTTGAAGTGTTGCTGTATGAACCATGCATGCTGCATGCGAAGACCATCTTGATTGACGATACACTGGCAATCGTGGGCTCTGCCAATATGGATATGCGGAGCATGTTGCTCAACTACGAGATCGCTCTTTGTCTGTATGATACGGAGACGATTAAACAACTGGAAACATGGATGCTGGATAGGCAGGCTCATTGCTCAGCCAGAGAGCTCCTCGCTCGGAAATCGTTTGCGCTCATTGAAGGCGTGAGCAGGCTCTTTGCTCCGTTGTTGTAAAGAGCCACCTGTGTATAAATATCTTATTTCATACACTTTTATTTCTGATTACCAACAAACCCTGCCAGCTTGAACAACTGCTCCCCCCTTTCCTGACTTAGCAAACAACCGATCAACCAGGACCATTTGGCCGCACTCCGGCCATGATGCCTGCACCGTTGGGTAGTTTGATCGGCAGACGTCTAATATCGACCATCCCCGCCGCAGCGAGCATGTGTGCCACCTCTCCCTGGGAGTAGGACTGACCCGAAGGCGTGCCAATGAGCATGTTCAGGGAAAAAAGAGCGGGCTGGAGCGGGGCGGCCCGGTTGTCGTCGAGCAGGAATTCCTGGATCAACAGCAAGCCGCCGGGATGAAGGGCAGCGGCGGCCTTGGCGATAATGGTCTCGCAGGCTTCCGGACCATGGGCATGCAACAGATGGGACACCCACACCACATCAAAGGCCGCATCGATGGGATCGTGGAGGATGTTCCTCCCATGGAAAACAATGCGGTCTCCAAGGGCAAAGCGTTGCACGGTCTGTTCGGCAAAGGGACGGGTGGTTGGCAGGTCGTAAATGACAGCCGACAGGTCGGGATTGTATTTGCAAAAATGGATAGCATAGGTGCCGGGTCCTCCTCCCAGATCGAGGAGACGGCGGCGGCCTTGCAGGTCGACATTCGCGGCAATGTGCGGGGCGAGCATGGAGGCCAGATTGAACATGCCCATAAGGAAATTTTCTCGCTCCGAACCATCCGGATCTTGGGTCGACCTCGAGCGCACCGGCCCTCCCTGCTGAACGGCCTGATCAAGTTTACCCCAGCCCTCAACCAGATTGTGATGATGCAGGATAATGTGTCCTATGTAGTCGGGAGAGTCCCGATTGAGGTGGATGGCACTGAATGTGGTGGTCAGGAAGTGCTCTTCGCGCTTTTCCAGTAGGGCCATGGCAGTGAGGGCGTTGAGCAGCATTTCCAAGCTCCGGGTATCGACTTGCAGGTGGTGCGCTAGTTCTTGTGCCGTCATCGGTGTTCCGGCAAGCACAGAAAAGACATCCAGCTTGACCCCTGCATGGATGGTGCAACTGTGCCAATATCCACCGGAAATTCGCAGCAGCTCTGGTACGTTCATGGATTGCTCCTTATTGTAACTTTTTGCCATAAGAGCCATGCGCCTGCGACGATGGCGTGTTTACCGCAGTTCATAAGCCTTTGCGAAAATATCCACGTGATTTTTACGATTGTGAGCTTGTCGAGGCTCGTTTCTCTTCAGGTGCGATGTGCTCCGGCGGCGCGCCTATTTTTGCGGGTTTGGCTGCACGCGTCCTGCTCGGTGCGTTTATTTTTTCCAGCCAGCTCGAAACCCACTCAGCCCAACCGGTTTGTGAGGGTCTTCGGGCGACAAGAAATCAAAGGGAAGAGGGTCACCTTTCATGTCCGCGCACATAGTAGTCCGCGCGACGATCAACACAAGAAGAACAGTCGGGCTGAGAGGCTTCCCCTAGTGGGAAAGGCTTCTTTTTACCTTCAGGCGATCACAAAGCTGTGGCGGCACGAGGTGATGAAGAAAAAAACGCCCCAACGGCAGGGAGGGGGCTGCCGTTGGGGCGGAGAAACGACGGACTGAGACAGCCCGTCGGGATGGATCGTCGCGATCAGCGGCGATGGTGGTGTTTCGCTCCCTTACCGTCGCCGGGACCCTGGCCGGCGTCAAAGCCGCAGCCCATGCCGCCCATGCCTCTGCCCAGGCCCATACCGAGCATCGGGTACGGTAGACCGGCCTCCTGGGCCTTGACGCGCAGCTGCTCGCGCAGATCAAAGAGTTCGCCCGCAACCTGGCCGGCCTTGGCCGAGTCCGGCGAGTCCGCTGCCATGAGAGCCTGCATGATGGCCTGCTTCTCGGCCAGCTGTTTGCGCTGCTCAACGGTGCCAGCAAGGAAGGTCTCGCTGTTCTTGACCATCTGCGGGTCGAGCTGGCGATAGCCCGAGTCCTTGGTCGGGGCCTGGGTGTCGGCCTGGTCCTGGGCAACGGCGCACTGGGTGCCAGCAAGGGCGATACCGCTGCTGAGCACTGCGGCAAGGGCGATGTTCTTCGTGGTTCTGGTCAGTTTCATGATGTCTACTCCTTAAAGTGGAAGGAAGGAAAAGGCGCAATGGCTGTGTTGCCCTGAACATAGCAGGAGTCGTGCCAAAAGAACAAAATAATCATAAAAAATTGACTTTACAATATATTTTCCTTTTTCAACAAGTTCCCTGACAGCTTTTCCACCGCCAAACGGGCGGAACTGCTTCCCTTCTACCCAGTTGGTTTGATGCGCTGGGGAAAAACTACCCAGCTATGTCCCTCCGCCCTCCCCCTCCACTTCGCTTGCGCTCGGCCCGTTGTTCGCCATCCTCTAACAGCCATCTCACCTCATCTGAGCAAGAAGGCTTAGGCAGAAGATTCACGAAGCTTCTTTGTCTGTAGCGGGAACCCTTTGGTCCGCCCAACGGGGAACATCCCGCGCACCCTCTCGCTCCGGTTGGGTGGTCCTTTTCTCCTGATCGGGCTACCCTAGTTGCAACAGTTGCCCCTGCGGGCCAACGTCAAGGCCTGAATGGCACGGCCTTGCCCCGCTTCACCGTTCCTGGTGGCAATGGTTGTGCTATCTCGGCTTTTCCGATCCCCAAAAACAAGGATATCAGGCCAAACAGCGCGGACTCCTTTTCCCTGCCAAGTTTCCCCAAACTATAGCTGACAAAGCGTCTCTCATGATTCTGCTAATGGTTGAACGTACAGCGTGATCATCGGCAGAGGTTGCCCTTACCAATAAAAAAGACATGTCCAAGAAATGACGTCATTTGCGAAGAATTGAATAAAAAGGCCGATCGAGCAACTAAGTATTCTTTTCTTGACTTTATCTGCGTTCTCAGTTCTAAATCAGCCCTGTTCAGGTGTTCGCAAGAACTTAATCGGGAACCTCGTGTGAATCGGGGACGGGCCCGCCGCTGTAACCGGGGACGAAAGCTGCACTGAGTCACTGACCAAAAAGTCGGGAAGACGCAGCTGGTAGGAAGAACCGGGAGTCAGAAGACCTGCCTGAACATTGAGGAAACGACTGCGAGGACGGCGGCGTACCCCGGTATGTACATTCTGTGGATAAATAAGGGCTATCCCGGATCGACTCGTTTCGATTCGGGATTTTTTTTTGCTTTTCTCACAGACACCCGGCTGCTCCCCCGCTCAAGCCCCCTTCATGACGCGAGGAATCAGTGGCACTACAACGGGTTTTCCTTCCTGCTTTTTTTCTCTGCTGCCTCCTGCAGGTGGCCCCACTCCTGGCAACAGAAACCGTCCGTCAGGTTGAACAACCTGTGCGACAATCCATTGACACTCGTCAATCGGCACAAAAGGAAGTCGATCAATGGCGGGGTGATAAAGACCGGTTGACCGCTCGCTTCGAGCTGCTCCAGCAGGAAACCAAGGACCTGAGGGTGCACTGGGAGGAGGTGCAGTCTTCTGTGGCCGCCACCGAAACCAGGCTGGGCGACAAGTAGCAGCAACG